>NZ_JAVXGL010000012.1:0-40120 GCF_036657415.1 Anaerorhabdus sp.
CTAGATTTTTATAGGCTATTTTTACAAAAAAAATCAGAGATTTTCGATTCAATCCCTGATTATTTTCATTTTTGATTTATTGCTTCTATTAGTTCTACAACATCTTCTGGTAAATCTTGTTCGCTTAATATTTCAAAATGAAGATTAAAATTATAATCACTCATCGTTTTAATACGCATTTGATAACTTACGGTATGTCCTAATAGAAATTGTAACTTACGATTTAATTCTTTTGGTTTATAAATAAATGGTATTGCGATTGTTATACTATTTTCTTTATATTGGATACAATCTGTTTTACTTCCTTTGATTAATTCAAAAGAAGAGTTTTCACATTTTATTTTTGCAAGTTTCTTCGCTTTTTTCAATTCTGTATCGGTATAAAAATCATCATTTATTTTTTGATAGACTAATGAAAATTGATGTTTTATTTCATCTTCTTCTAATGTCTCTTCATTTTCACTTGTGTTATTTAATGCTGCCATCCACATATCAATACCACTCTCTTTTGCTTTATTTAAGAGTTTTGATGTTGCTTGTGGATCTTCTTTATCAAGGTAAATAAAGCTTTCAATCTTATTTGAAATTTGCACACCAACTTCACTTAGATAGATTGGTGATTGAAAGAAAACAACTTCTTCAAGAAAAAGACAATTCATTTGTTTTGGCATTTTTTTATCTTTCGATACTTTTATGATTGCATCATACAATTCATCCTGTGTAGCAAACCCATTCAATGTTCCATATTCTTTCCACATTTGTTTGAATGAACATGTATATGATTTTTTGAATTTACCATAACCCACAATTCCTTTTTCTCTTTTCCTTCCACGCTCACTACCTTTAGCTAGAAAGAAGAGTAAATCACCTTCAAAAAAATCTACGAATTTTTTTTGAGAACTTGGACGCCAAAAATTCATCGTTTGATTTCCATTAAGACGATGAAATTCAATCATATGTTTATCTGTAACATACGCAATTGATGACATGACTTATCTCCTTTTTTCTCTAAAATATTCCGTAACTTTCTCCTTGATCATCAATACCCATTCCTAGTGCAGCTGGCACTTTTGGAAGTCCTGGCATTGTCATAATATTACCTGTATAAACAACAATAAATCCTGCTCCTGCTGACACTTTCAATTCTGTAACATGAATATCAAAGTCATATGGTCTTCCTTGAATTTTTGGATCATCAGTAAGAGATAATGGTGTTTTTGCCATACAAATCGGAAGTTTGTCCCAACCATATTTTTTCATAAGTTCAATTTGTGTTTTAGCTTCATCACTAAATACAACATCATTTCCACCATAGATTTTTTGAGTTATTATTTTAACTTTATTTTCAATTGAATCATTCACATCATAAATTGGAGAGAAGTCAGATTCTTTTGAACAAAGTTCAACAACTTTTTCAGCCAAATCAACTGTTCCTTCGCCACCTTTTGCCCAAGCATCTGATAATGATACTGAAACATTTTTTTCTTCACACCATTTTATTAATGCATTAACTTCTGCATCTGTATCTTTTGCGAATTTATTAACTGCAACAATCATCGGTACTCCAAATTGTTTAACGGATTCAATATGCTTTTCTAGATTTTCTACACCTTTTAAAAGTGCTTCAACATTTTCATTTGCTAGGTTTTCACTATCAACACCACCATGCATTTTTAACGCACGAATAGTTGCGACAATTACAACTGCACTTGGCTTTAAATTTGCAAGTCGACATTTAATATCTAAGAATTTTTCAGCTCCTAAATCTGCTCCGAACCCAGCTTCAGTAATTACATAATCAGAAAGTTTTAACGCCATCTTTGTCGCAATAACTGAGTTACATCCATGAGCAATATTTGCGAATGGTCCACCATGAATTAACACAGGTGTCTTTTCTAATGTTTGAACAAGGTTTGGTTTGATTGCATCTTTCATAATTACAGATAATGCGCCGGCAACTTTTAAGTCTTTAATTGTCACTGGTTCATTATCATATGTATACGCAACTACACAACGATTTATTCTTTCTTCAAAATCTTTCAAATCTTTTGATAGACAAAGAATTGCCATTACTTCTGTCGCAACAGTAATGCAAAAACTATCTTTTCTTTCTACACCATTCGTTGGTTTACCTTGCGCAATCGTAATGTCACGTAAGGTACGATCATTCATATCTAGGCAACGTTTCCAAATAACCTTTGTAGGATCAATATTTAATTCATTTCCTTGATAGATTGAATTATCCAAAATCGCTGCAACTAAGTTATTGGCAGTTGTGATTGCATGCATATCTCCAGTAAAATGTAGATTAATATCTTCCATTGGAACTACTTGTGCATATCCTCCACCAGTTGCCCCACCTTTTAATCCAAATACTGGACCAAGAGATGGCTCGCGTAAGCAACCCATAACATTTTTTCCAATCTTCGCAAGTCCATCTACTAAACCTACTGTTGTCGTTGATTTTCCTTCGCCTGCTTTAGTTGGATTAATTGCTGTGACAAGCACTAATTTCCCATCTTCTTTTGATTGTAATTCATCAAGAATTCCCAAATCAATTTTTGCTTTCGTTAAACCGTAATGTTCTACATACTTTGGATTAATTCCGGCTTTTGTTACAATTTCATCAATTATAACCATTTGATTCTCTTGTGCAATTTGTAAATCTGTTTTCATCCTTTTCCCTCCAACAATTAATCGTTTTTCATTGATTTTCTGCCTTCTAAAGCTTTAATCAACGTTAATTCATCGGCATAATCCAAATGTCCACCCATCGGTAATCCATGAGCAATTCGGGTTGTGTAAATATTTCTATCTTCTAATAGCTTCGCTAAATAAAGTGCTGTTGTTTCTCCTTCAAGTGTTAGGTTTGTTGCAATGATAACTTCTTCCACTCCTTGATCTAAACGATCAATTAATTTTGAAATTGTTAAGTCTTCTGGTAGTATTCCTTTTCTTGGTGATATCACACCATTTAACACATGATATACCCCTCGAAACTCTCTTGTTTTTTCCATCGCAATTATATCTTTTGCAGATTGCACTACACAGATAATTTTTGTGTTTCTAGTTGAGTCTTCACATATACTACAGTGTTCCTCTTCAGCTATGTTTCCACAAATTTCACATGTCTTAATTTTTGTTTTACAATCAATCAAGTTTTGCGCGAACTCTTGAATTTCAGTTTCATTTTTTTCAAGCATGAGTAATGCATAACGTTCCGCTGTCTTTGCACCAACTCCTGGAAGCATCTTAAAGTTTTCAATTAAATTCTCTAAACTTTTTGGATACATAATTAGAACATTCCTGGCATCTTAACACCAGCAGTTAATACTCCCATTTTTTCTTCACGATCTTTGCTTGCGATTTCTACAGCTTGATTAACCGCAACCATAATTAAATCTTCTAACATATCTTTGTTATCTTTTTCCAATAAATCATCTTGAATTGAAATATGCGAAATTTTGTAATCACCTTTTATAGTTACTGTTACTCCATCTCCACCAGCATTCCCAGTATATTCTGTTTCTGCTAATTCACCTTCAACCTTTTGAATATTGCTTTGCATTTTTTGTGCTTGTTTAAGTAAGTTTTGTAAATCCATTTTTTATTCCTCCTCGATAATATTTATATTTTCTTGTCCAAATAAATCAATCAGTTTTTCTTCTGTTGTTTTCTTTTTTTCTTTTGTCACAACTTTTTTATATTTAGTAATTTGTGCAGATGGTGGTAAATCATTTCTACTCATTCTCTCTTTAAACTCTTGTGTGATTTCAATAAAGTTTTCTTTGCCTACTGCATAAATCATTTTGTCTAATTCTAGTTGTTCCTTAATGAAGAAATGTAGTTCTTGATTTAATTGTAAATCATTAATCTGATTTGCTTCTGCTGTTGTATCACTAGTGATAACCACAAAGTCTTCACCACTTGCGACAATCATTGTTGACTTAAGAATCGTCGCACATTTAGCACAACTTAAATCACGTGATTTATTTTCTAATTGATTCCAACTATTCTTATCATTTTCTTTTGTTTCCTTATTCGCTGATACCAGTAAACTCAAAATGAATTCAGTAGATAATATTTGATCTGGTTCATTTTTTTCTTTCTTTGGTTTTTCTATAACTTCTTCTTTCACTAGTTCTGTTATTTCAATTGATTCTTCTATTACAACTTCTGGTGTAACAGGTGACGCGGTTATTATTGGCGCAACAACTTCTTTTACTTCCTCTTTATTAATGATTTGGACTTGTTCTTTTTCATCAACAATCGCCATCATTTTTAATACTGCAACTTCAAAATATGAAGATACATTTGTTGCACTTTTATAAGAGACAGTTGCTTCCATTAAGATATCAACCATTCTTAATAATATTTTTGAATTTTTATTTTCTAATATTTTTTCAACTTCATTCACATTTAAGTTATGAAGTAATCCACTATCTTTTGTGTAGGAATAAATTACAGCTTCTTTTAAAATTTCGATAAGATCATTTGTAAGTCTGCGAATATCAATTCCCTTTTCACTTAAAGTTTGAATCACATTAAGTAATGATTTTGCATTTTTAGAAAATACATCTTCAATCATTGAAATTTTTTCTTGAATGGTTGTAATACCATAAATATCATTTACATCTTCTACTGTAATCTCATTTTGGGCATAGGCAATGCATTGATCAAAAATACTTAACGCATCACGCATACCACCATCTGATAAAATTGCCACAAGTCGTAAAGCTTCATCCTCGATGTTTATCTTTTCTAAATCTGCAACATATTTTAATCGACTTACTATTTCTTCTTGACCAACTTTACTAAAATCATAGCGTTGGCAACGAGAAATAATTGTTGGTAATACTTTATATGGTTCTGTTGTCGCTAAAATAAATATAACGTGAGCAGGTGGTTCTTCTAATGTTTTTAATAATGCATTGAATGCACCTTGCGATAGCATGTGAACTTCATCGATAATGTATACTTTGAATCGACCTTGAATTGGTGAGTATTTAACTTTTTCAATTAAATCTCTTATTTGATCAACCCCACTACTACTAGCAGCATCGATTTCTACAATATCTTGATGTGTTCCTAAATCACTTGATTTACAGTTATCACAATTATTACATGGTGCAGCCTCTGTATGTTCACAGTTTACAGCTTTAGCTAGTAATCTTGCGACTGTTGTTTTTCCTGTTCCTCTTGGTCCACATAATAAATAAGCATGTGCCATCTTATTTTGTTTCACAGCATTCATTAATGTTGTGACTATATGTTTTTGACCAACGACTTCTTCAAAAGAAGTTGGGCGGTATGTCCGATATAACGCTTTATAACTCATTCTTGCCTTCCTCCTTCTTTGATACGTCCATTGATATTATAACAAAATCCACTGCTAATTTACAGTCATAATAAAAGAAGTAAAATAGCTTTACTTCTTGCGTTTTTCTCTAAAAAAGGTTGTTAGTAGACTTGAGCATTCTGCTTCTAAAATTCCTCCTTGAATTTCAGGATAATGATTAAACCCTTTTATATCATTAAAGTTAATACAACTCCCAAAACAGCCGCCCTTTGGATCATATGCTCCAAAATATACTCGTGGAATTCTTGATTGAATAATTGCCCCCGCACACATTGGACATGGTTCAAGAGTTACATAAAGTTCACATTCTTCTAATCGCCATGATTTTAATTTCTTACATGCTTTTTCGATTGCAATGTGTTCGGCATGCGCTGTAGCATTCTGCTTTGAGTTTCTTTGATTGTACCCTCTAGACACGATTAAGCCATCCTTGACTAGTATTGCTCCTACTGGAACTTCATCTTTCAATCTAGCCTTTTCAGCTTCTTTTAGTGCTAATTTCATATATTTTTCTTGTTCAGTGTATTTTTTCATTATTATATATCGCTTCAATAAGCTTATCTCCGTTATAACTGAGTTTCATCGTAAAGAATGAATCATCGGTCACTAATTTTTCTAGAAAGTACTTATCACCTTCCCATAAATTGAGTTGTGTGACTTCATCCTTATTTATCCATGCTAGTTCTCCCTCATTACAATCAAAATCAAGTGTTCCACTAAATTCAGTTGATGTGAAGAGAAACATATATTCTGTCCAATTGTCATTATTTGTAAAAGTAATGATGCCTCTAAAGCTCAGTTGAATAAGGTTTAAACCCGTTTCCTCTTTTACTTCTCTTAGAACACATTCTTCTGGACTCTCATAATCTTTAAATTTTCCACCTAATCCAATCCACTTTCCAGCATTTGGATCATTTTGTTTCTTTGTGCGGTGCATCATTAAGAATTGATTGTCTTTTTCAATGTAACATAAGGTTGTAAGCATGCTATCACCTCTTTAATACAAGGTTTTCCTGTTTGATTGCACTCCCTTGTATTCACTACTATTTCATCCTGAAAAAGTAGAACTTTCCTGTAAGTATAAAAAAGGTACACACAAGTAGAGGTTCTTAAGGCTGCTACCTTCCGGTCCTGACCTGATTCAATACATGCTTGTTGTACCTCATATATTATAGATGTTTTTTCATTTTTTCACAAGAGTTAGAATTTTGTTATAAGTTTTCCTTCTAGCACCTTTTTTTGAATTTTCTTTACTTCATCTATCTTTATAATTTCTCTTAATAGTTTTAAATATTCAATTTTTTCCTTCTTTATAATTAGAACAGCTGTTGTCACTTCATCATCAAATGTAATATTTTGCTCATTAAAACCTAACAAATTGTAATTCAAATCTGTTTTATTCCATAAAACAACATCAATTTTCTTGGTAATAATCATATTAAGGATACTTCTTGAATCTGCTGATTTATATTTAACCTTTTTACCGTTTACAAGTTCTGCAGTTAAATAGTTTTGTTCACTATCCTCTTGGATTAATCCCACTGTCATCTTTTCTTGAATTTGTTTTACTTTTTTATCCCAAAAAAGAAGAGAATATTGATTACGATATGTACCCTCGCCAAATTCAAGAGCTTCTATAATATCTTTACTTTTATTGATGCTAGTTAACCATTTCTTTGAAACAATCGCAAAATCACAATCATATTTTAGAAGATATTGCGCTCTTTTTTCACTATCCGGAATGTAAGTCATATTCACGAAAATCCCACATTCATTTTCAATCGAAGTAAGTAAACCCGTTGCAAATGCTTCTTCTTGCTTAGAACTTGGAATTGGCATTAATCCTTTTAACACCTGAATATTTGCCATTTGTGCAAGAATTCTTACTTCTTTTTTAACAAGAATTGTACCCACATGTCCACACGGATTTATTTCAATTGCTCCTGTGTCATTGAGTGCCTTTAGTGAACTTTGAATCGTTCCTCTAGCAATGCTAAGCTTTGACGAAAGTTCTGAAAATGTCGGAATTTTATCTCCTATATCCATTTGTAGAAATTGTTTAGCCAAATAAATAATTGTTGCAGCATTTTTATTAAATAAGTGAATATCTAAATTTGGTAATCCTCCTCGATCTAAAACTGAGTCATCCTTGCCATTATCCATGTAGGTTTCCTCCCTTTAAACATATCCATTGCATTTAAAAACCTCCCCCTGTTTTCTTGATTATTATTAAAATACAAACAATTTTATATATTACATTATATCAATAAAATTGCATCAGTTCTCCATTTATAAAAAAAAGCAAATTTTAATTAAAAAATATGCTTTAGTATTGAGGAGGAATATTCTCTTTAATCACTTCTTGTTGAATTTTTTTGACTTCTTCAACATCTATAATTTCTTTAAATAGTTTAACTAATTCTGGTCTGTTTTTGCTTACCATTAATACTGCAGATGTATCTTCTTTTGTAGATTGAATTGGTTTTGTATTCATTTGAATCAAGGTATCATTGATTTCATCTTTATTCCAAACAGTTGCGTCAATTTCTTTCATTTTTAAAGCTGTAATTATTTTAGAATAATCTAAGTTAACAAAGACAACATTTTTACCTTTACACATTCTTTTTGTCCATTTGTTTTGCTCTCTTGCACCTTTAGCTAAACCAACTCGCATACCATCTTCGATGTCCTTCGCTTTTGAATTACTGAATAAAAGAACGTGTGCACTTAGATAAGTTTTTGGTCCAAAATCTATTACAGTTAATACTGGTTTTCCTGCTTTGATCGCATTTTCTGCTGAACCTTTACAAACAATCGTGAAATCATAATTGCCTTTAACCATTTCATCAATTCGTTTCACTGCATCTCTCATATATGCCATACTAACAGGTATTTCATATTCATTTTGCATACAAGAAATCAATCCTGTCGCAAGTCCTTCATATGTTTTTGAATAAGGCAGCGACATTGCACCTAGAAAGGATCGAATATCTGCCATTTGTATGAGTGCTTTCCCATTTTTTTCAACCAAATATGATCCCATATGACCTTTAGGTTTTATAATTATCGCTTTCGCATCATGCAAAATCTTAAGCGAATTTTGAATTGTTCCTCTTGCTACACCAATCTCATTTGATAGCTCTTCAAAAGTTGGAATTCTTGTACCAATATCCATTTGAATGAAAAGCTTAGAGAGAAATATTATTGTTGATGCATTTTTATTAAATAGCTGAAATTCTATGTTTTCCATATGTTACACCTCTATACCTAGTTTATCATACCTATCTATTGATTTGTATTGTCAGTTTTAGTGATTATTTAACAAATATCATTCTTCTTTAAGAATTCTGCAATACCATCATGATTGTTATCGAGGGTTATTTCATAGGCTGCTTCTTTTACTTTTTCCATTGCATTCCCCATCGCTATCGGATATTTAACTGCCTCAAACATTGTTAGATCATTTTCACCATCACCAAAAACTAAAATTTGATCTAGTCCAATATTCAATTCTTCAGCTAGTTTGCGAATTGCATTGCCTTTGTTGATTCCTTGTGGTGCACATTCAATCCATTCTAATGAGGTTCTCGCAAAATGATATCGTTCCCCTAAATTTTGTACTAACCATTGATAAGGTTCTTCTAATTTTTCTTTTGTATGCGCTAGACAAATTTTATTTACTGGACAAGGTATTTCACTAGCGTTTTGTATTTCATAAATATGATTGTATCCTTTTCTTTGATCAACAATCATTGAAAAAGTTCCAGCTGTCCATGGAACATCCTCTGCAATATTATTATCAATTCTAAACTGTTTTTTTATTGCTCGTAATGAAGTAGGAATATGATCATAAATTGTATCATCTAGAACTGCCATTGTTTCAATTTCAAAAGGTTTTGTAGCTTCAAATATTTCCTTGATTTCAGGAAGTTGTAGTTGACGGATAATAGTATGTTTCATTGTTTTAGCGTTTGTGATAGCTGCTCCATTTACACCAATATAATATCCACCAAATGAAGGGATATTTAATTGTTCGCCAAAAGGAACAAGTGTTCGATAACTTCTTCCAGATGCAAGAACTAAAATGATTCCCTTTTCCTCTGCTTGTATGAGTGTTTCTTTTGTACGACAACTAATCTCTTGATTTGATGTAAGCAATGTTCCATCCATATCCATTACAATCATTTTTATATTATTCATTTTATCCTCTTTCTAAAAACCAATTAAAATGTTCGCAAGCATTATATAAACCATCTTCTTCTATTTTTTCGGTTACATAGTTTGCGACTGTCTTCAAAGTATGGGATGCATTACCCATCGCAATTCCAATGCCTGCCAATTTCAACATCTCAATATCATTTACACCATCGCCAAACGCAACTGTTTCTTCTGGTTTTATGTCAAAGTATTCAGCGCATTCTTTTATTCCATGTGCTTTGGTAATTCCTTTGGCTGTAATTTCATTAGAAAAGCCTAAAATAAGATGTTCACTTTTTGTGCAAAGTTTATCTATTTCATCTATTATACTTTGTTCTTGTGCAAAATATAATAGATGCGTTAATGCTTCATCTGTATGTTGTTTGTATGTTGGTGACATGCCATAACAATCCATAAATCGTTGTTTAATTTCTTCTTTATTTGAACTAATGTGATTATCTCCTAATGCTGTTGTCCAACGATAAGGGATATTTTTTTCATTGAGAATTTTTAATATTTCATCTTGCTCTGCTTTGTCTAGTTTATGGGCAATAATACATTGTTGATCTACATAAATTTCAGATCCTCCGCCACAAACAAGAGCGTCACTTTGAGTGAAAAAATGATTTGGTAATTCTATTAACTCATGATATGTTCGACTCGTATTAAAAATAATTTTTATTCCATTTTCTTTCAGTTTTTGTAGTGCTACTTTTGTTGAATTTGGACTATCCTTCAATGTATGAAGATAACTAGTTCCATCTATATCAAAAAATGCAATTTTTATCATTTATATCTCCCTTTAACCAGTCTTCAATAAAACACGCAACTCCTTCATTATCATCAGAAGCACAAATTAGTTTAGCGTGTTTTTTTGCTTCTTCACTACCATTTGCCATCGCAACACTTAGTCCTGCTTCCTGAAACATAGATATGTCATTTGTTCCATCACCAAACACCAAGAAGTCACTTGGTTTTAATTGTAATTGTTTCGCTACTTCACGCAATCCAAATCCTTTATTAATGCCTGCTGGTTTTACTTGTCCATGTATTTTGAAGTCGCAAAGTTCAATATGCTCATTAACAAAATTATGCAATTCATTTATTTGACTGTCTTCTAATAGATAAATAAAATCTATAACTTCATCATCCATTTCTAATTTTCTAATTTGATAATCTTGCGAAAATAATGCTGAATATTTTACTTGTAACTCAGCTGATGCTTCCTGACTATAATAGAACTCGAAATCATTTCGTGAGTAGCCATACATTATATTGTTCTTCTCTAGATAATGTACGAGTTGCATAAAAATTTCTTTGCGAAGAATATGTTTCTGAATAAGAGTTTGTTTATTAAATATAAGTGTTCCTGTTGAAATTACAATATAGTCAAATAAATCAAAAAATGTTTTATCCAATAATTTCATTTCATAAAATGAACGACTTGTAATAAGCACGAGTGGATAATTTTTCTTCTTCAAATTTTCTAAAACTTCTCTTGTCTTTTGGCTCATATTATTACAATTTCTAGGGACTAATGTTCCATCAATATCAAAAGCCATTGCTTTTATTGTCATAGATAAGCTTTCCCTCGACAATATGTTTGAATAACTTCAAAGCAGTTATCAATTATTAAAATATCAGCGTCTTTACCTTTTTCCAGAACACCCTTATCCGCTAGGTCTAAAAAAGTTGCGGGATTTTTAGTTGCGGCATTAATCGCTGTTACTTCATCTATACCACATTCCTGGATACAGTTTTTTAACATTGTAATCATCTTGTTTGAACTACCTGCTAGTCGACCATCTTTTAAACGTCCACAGCCGTCTTCTTTTACTTCAACCCAGCGATTAGGTGTTTCATATATACCAGGTTTTAGTCCTTTAATTTGTACTGCATCCGTTATTAAAATCAAGCGGTCTTTTCCTTTTGTCTTAGCTACTGCTTTCGCAACAGCATAGTGTACATGTACACCATCGCATATCAACTCTGCATACATATCATCCATAGCCATTGCAGCACCTGCTGTTCCTGGTTCACGATGATGAATCCCAAGCATTCCATTAAATGTATGGGTAAAACTTCCTGCACCATCTTTTGCAGCTAACACACATTCATTATATGTTGCACCTGTATGTCCAATTGTAACTTTAATACCTTTGTTTTTACAATATTTAATGAGTGTATGATTCACATCCATTTCTGGCGCAATGCAGATTAATTTAATTATATTACTGGCAGCATCTTGATATCTTTCAAACTGCTCAACTGAAGGCTTTTGAATAAAGTATGGATTATGTGCTCCCTTAAAATCAAATGAAATTTGTGGACCTTCTACATGTATTCCTAAACAATGGGCACCTTCATTATATTCGGTTATTGTTTTTTTAATACATGCAAAGGATTGTAGTAAATTTTCTTCTGGTGCTGTTGAAGTTGTTGCTAAAAAAGATGTTACACCTTCTTTAGGAAGTGAGTTCATCCAATGAATAAATCCTTCACGATGAACATAGTTACAATCCATACCATTAAATCCATGACAATGCATATCAATCAATCCAGGTAAAACTTTATATTCATCAAAATCATCTGTCACTTCTTTAAATCCATATGGATAAATATTTAATATTTTGCCATTTTCTATTTCAAGTTGAGCTGGTTGGAACTGTTCATTTATCCAAACGTGTTTACTTTGAAGTATCATTGCTAATTCCTTACACATTGCCCATGTGCATAAACATCGACAACATCAAAGTTTTTATCTAGTACTACTAAATCTCCATCAAAGCCTGATGCGATTCTTCCTTTGCGATGATCTACATTTAAGTAACGTGCTGGATTTAATGTCACCATATTGATTGCGTAATCAATGGGCACTAATGCTTTCTCAATTAAGTTTTGAAGTCCTTTATTAAAAAGTAGAGTACCCCCTGCAAGTGTATTAGTTCCAGCTAAGTAAGCTGAACCATTCTCACGAATTTCAATCGCATTTCCACCTAATTCATAAGAACCAGGAGCACATCCTTTAGCACAAAGTGCATCATCAATCATAATACAATTATCTCTTCCTTTACTCATCACAAGAGCGTGAATTGCTGGCCATACAACGTGATTTCCATCACAAATAATTTCACTGTATGTATCTTTTAAATTCATCGCTGCACCTACTAATGAAGGTTCTCGATGATGCAATCCATTCATACCATTATAAACATGTGTCATTCCAGTTGCACCATTCGCTACCGCTAAACATGCTTCATCGTATGTTGATGCAGAATGGCCAATTGAAACATTAATACCATGTTGTGAAGCATAACGAGTTAATTCAAAATTTTCATCTTCTTCACATGCAACAGTTATTATTTTAATCAAGCCGTTTGCTTTTTCTTGATATATTTTAAGTTGCTCAACATTTGGTTTTACAATAAATTCTTCTGGCTGTGCACCTTTATTTTTTGTATTTAGATAAGGTCCTTCAAAATGAATTCCTATTATCTCTGCTCCTTCATATCCTTCACTAACTGCATTTGCTATATTTTCAAGAGCAGGAACCAAAACTTCAACACTTTGAGTTACTGTTGTTGGACAAAAAGAAGTAATTCCTTCTTTCAATAAACCCTTTGCCCACTTTACTAATCCTTCGCGATTGGCATCATTTGTATCAAATCCTAATCCACCATGACAATGTACATCAATCATTCCTGGAATTATCCAGTCAGTTCCATAATCATGATCAACCACATGGCAGCCATATGGATAGACATGATTTATCTTCCCTTCTTTTAATTCTATTTGTGCTTCAATGAATACTCCTGAAACCCAAACTTTCTTACTTTGAATAATCATAGTATTTCCTCCCTCATCGTATTTTCATTATACATTTTTTTGTATAATGGTTCAATGTTTCTTGTAGTAATGGTATAATAATTTAATCAATAGATGGAGGAAATTTATGATAAACAATCGTGTAATTGAAATTTGTTGTGGTTCTATCGAAGATGTAATTACAGCATCAAAAGAACCAATCGATCGCATTGAATTAAATAGTGCTTTAGAACTAGGAGGAATGACATGTTCATTGGGAACATTAATTGAGAGTAAGAAAGTAACTACTCTTCCATTATGTTGTATGGTTCGTCCACGAACTTCTGGATTCCATTATACTGAAAGACAATTTGAAAGCATGTTGTTTGATGCTGAACAATTATGTATTCATGGTGCTGATGGAATTGTTTTTGGTTTTCTAAATGCTGATAATTCAATTAATATTGAACGAACAAAAAAAATGGCAGATCTAGTTCATCGCTATAATAAGGAAGTTATTTTCCATAAAGCCTTTGATGCTACCACTGACAAATTCAAGGCCTGTGAAGATTGTATCGCTTGTGGTGTAGATCGAATTTTAACAAGTGGTGGAGAAAATTATCCCCACATTGAAGAAGGATTTGAAACCCTTCATAAACTTATTGAAACGTATCAAGATAGAATAACGATTCTTGTCGGTGGTGGTGTTCGTGATTTTAATGTTCAAACTATACTTACAGAAACAAACTGTCATGAAATTCATATGACGGCAAAACAAACTGCATATGATGATGGCGACTATACCGAAGTTTCTCCCACTTATCTAAGAACTATTTTATCAAAAATTGAGGAGATGAATAATGACACAAATTAAAGCAATTGCATCTGATTTAGATGGTACTCTTTTTAATGATGAAGCACAGTTATCAGAAAAAACTAAACAAGTCATCAATGATTGTTTGAAAAAAAATATTTTGTTTGTTCCTTGTACGGCAAGAACCATGAGTCTTGTAGATGATTGGTTACTTCAGCATGATGAGATTAAATATATCGTTAGTTCAAATGGCGCAATTATTTATGATAAGCAAAAGAAAAAAATTGTATCTAGAAATACAATTTCTGCAGAAAATGCTATTTTATTATTAGATAAGTTAAGCTTAATAAATCCTTATTGGACTATTGATGCAAATGATCAGCTTTATTCAAGCCAACAAATACTAGATGATAAAGAAGAGAATCAATTTGATGAAGATTTTATCAATCATTTACTTAAGACTAGAACGTTCATTCGTGAGTATTCAACTTTGTTATCCGATTCAAATCATGATGTTAGAAAAATTCATTTCATTACGAATACGCCTTCATGCAAAGAGAAAACAATTGAATGCTTGAAGCAATTTGATTTTATTCGAATTACTTCCTCTCATGAACTTAACTTAGAAATTACTCATCCTTTAGCAACAAAAGGAAATGCTTTCTCAACGATTCTTCAGCACGAGAATATTAATCCAACACTTGCTGTAGCTTTTGGTGACAATGACAACGATATTGATCTACTTGGAAGTGTAGGACTTGGATGCGCAATGGCAAATTCAACTTCAGGCTTACAAAAGGTAGCTCATGTTATAATTGGTTCAAATAATGAAGATGGTGTTGCTTGTTTCTTACAAGAAAATATAATTTAACATATACATCCTGATTTATATGTAAAAGGATTGATTACCTTCACTGGTATTCAATCCTTTTTGTTTAACTATTAAAGATTTATTACTACGCTATAAGAATACCGCAAAGTCTCAATAGGATTGCGAACACAACAACTGAAATAATTAGTTTGTTTGAGTTCATCCATTTTTTACCAAGCATCCAATAACATAATCCTGCAAGTAATGCTGGGAATAATGCTGGCATGATGGCATCAGCATATTGTTGAAGATTGAATGAATTTATCAAATCTTCACCAGTTTCTGATTTACCTAATGTCATTGTTAATGTAGCTAAGTTAAATTTAACCATTGTTGCAATCATACATCCAACAACTGTTAAACCAAGTACTGATGCTGCTTCAGTTAATGCATTCATTTTTCCACTTAAAGTAGTTACAAGCTTAATTCCTTGTTCATATCCAAGATCAAACATTTTGAAACGGAAGAAGAAACAAGCAACTTGCCATAATGTCCAAATTCCAATACCAATTGCATTACCTTCAAGAGCCATTGATGCTGCAATAGAACCAAATACTGCTCCACCAATCATTCCGAAAACTGTATCTCCAATTCCTGCGAAAGGTCCCATTAAAGCTGTTTTTACTGAAGCCGCAACATCTAGACCAGCTTCACTACAAGCTTGTTCCTCAATCGCGATATTCATACCAACAATAATGTCTCCCATGTTAGGCATTGTATTAAAAAATTGTGAATGAACATGCAATGCTTTTTGTTTTAACTCTGGATTGTCTCCATACAAACGGTTAATTACTGGAATCATTGTAGAAAGGTAACCTAAACCTTGCATACGTTCATAGTTCCAACCAATTTGTGATTGCCAAATCCAACGTAAATTAACACGACGCAACTCTTTTGCAGTAAATTTTGAATTGTTACTCTTCATAATCACTACCTCCTGTAGAAGTACTAGCTGTTGCTGGTGCTGCAGATGTAGCATTTTGGTAAACGATTAATGCTGCAACTAAACCAATAAGACCAACTCCTAGTACAGGTATTTTTAAATAAGCTGCAAGAACGAAACCAAGAATTAAGAATTGTGGTTTCTTTAATACTGGAAGATAACGTAATAAGATTGCGAAACCGACTACTGGCAATAAACCACCTGCGATTTTGAATCCCTCCATTAACCAAACTGGAATTAATGTCATTAATGAATCAACTAGTGGTTGTCCAAACATCAATAATAAGAATACTGGAAGTCCTCTAGATAATCCCCAAGGAATAATTCCAAGGTGATTCATTAAGTTAATTCCCTTTGTATTTCCCTCTTCAACATATTTGTCAGCGATATGTTGGAACAATGTGTTTGAGAAACGTGCTAGGATATCTAATTGAACAAATAATGCTGCAAGCGCAATCCCAATTGATGCAGCCAAAGTAATAGGATCTTCACCTGAAAGTGATCCTAATGCTGTGGTAATCATACCGGATGACGTAATGTTAAGAACAGATGCACCACCATATGTTCCTACCCCTAATTGCGTCATTTGAAGCGTTCCTCCAACGATTAGTCCATAAGTTGGGTTTCCAACAACGATACCTGTAAATAAACAAGCAACGATGCAGCTGTTCATTCCGAAGTTAAATGATAGACCATCAATAATACCCCAGAATGCCCAAAGACTAATTAGAAGGATTTGTAGAAAATTTAATTCTGCCATAGCTAACCTCCTCTAGTTTTTATGGTTTTAAGCTTTCGCTTTGTATAAGAATCGCAAGATGTTACTGACAATCACATCGTGCGTTTTCTCCATTATACATTTTAATGATTATTCATTTTTTTGAACTACAAATGAATTAAAAATGTTTTACTCTATTTTCAAATTTTTCATAGATGGCATCATTATTGAATCCATCCACATTTTGTGATTGAAACACTGGTGGCTTAACGCCCATTTCCATACAAATTTTAAGTGCTTCTGAAACGATTGTATTTAACAAAAACATACTTGAAATTGATGATCCAGGACCTGTTGCAATTCCTTCAATATTCAATAGTGCATCACCTACTGGAACTGCATTATCAAGTATACAATCAACACATTCAAACAAACGTTTACCTGAAGGATGTCGACTTACTGTATTTTTTGATTGTTCTAAATTCGTAACTGCTATAACGTATACACCTTCTTTTTGGCAACGCATAGCCATCTCAATAGGAACTGCATTTCTACCAGAATTACTTGAAATAATCATGATATCGCCTTTTTCAATTTTGTAACTATCATAAATAATATCGGCAAGTCCTAATAACTTTTCTGCTTCTCCACTACGACGAGCACCAAATGCTGTTAATGCATCTGGATCTAATAATGCATTTACATTTCCTAATCCACCAGCACGTGCAAACAATTCAATTCCAATCATATGTGAGTGCCCTGTACCAAATGTATGAATAATTTTATTATCCGCAATATTTTTAGCAAAAATCTTCGCTAATTCTTCAATTTGATTTTCATTAGTCTCATATGCTTTGTGCAATAGTTCGTCAATTTTATTCATGTAATCAAATTTATACATCATCTATTCTCCTTCTACACACGTCCTTGATATTGTGCTTTAAGTTTATCGTTGTGTTCTTTTGCTTCTGGTAATAATTCATCCCAGAAAAGTGGTGCTTCTTGACCTGACTCTTGCATCATTCGACAAATTTCAGTTTCAATTGTTTGAGCAATGAATGCTCCTGTAATTGAAGAAACTGAACATATCTTTTCTACACCATCAGTTTCAATTAATGCATCTCCTTGTGGTCCACAGTTATCAATCACAACATCTCCCATTTCATAAAGTTTCTTACCACTTGGGTGTCGAGATTCTTCTGCATTTGTGTGTTGCCAACTTGTAACAACAATCACTTTGTGTCCTCTTTGTTTTGCTGTGATAGCCATATCAATAACGACACCATTGATACCTGAGTTTGAAATAATAATGAAGGCATCTGATGGATGAATCGTATATAAATCATAGAGCTGATCCGCAATACCTGGTCTGCGTTCAAATATATTGTTTGGATCTTTAAATTCCTCTAATGTAAATTTTCCTTTTAAAACAAAATCACCAGTATCAATTGTATGAATGCACGCTAGACTTCCAATTCTATTTTGCATTTCCATTCCAAACCCAATTGAATGTCCTGATCCAAATACATGAATCACACCACCTTGTTGAATGGATTCTGTACATATTTTTGCTGCTTCTTCTATATTTTTGTGTTCCTTGTCGTAAAGTTTATCGAGTAGTTTTACCAACTCATCAAAGAATACATCCATTGTAATTTCTCTCATATATCCTCCACCCTACGCATTCCATCTTCCAAGATATTTATCTGAAAGTTCTTTGTTGTGAACATCCGCACCTTTAATATTGGCACTTAATAAAACTGGACATTCTGTTCCTTGTTCTTTTAGGTAGCGATATACTTCAGCTGTTATCATTTGTGCGATAACATTTCCAGCAATTGTCGCAATTTGATTTACTTTATGTGTTCCATCAACATCAAGAAGTAAATCTGGATTCTTTGCTCCTGTGTCAATAACGATATCAGCAATCTCTACTAATTTCTTTCCACTGCTATGTTTTGAAATAGACGCATCACTTAATTCTTTTGTAACAACCGCAACTACTTTATGTCCTTTTTGCTTCGCTTGTAATGCTGTCTCAATTATCAATCCTTCACAACCAGAAAGACTTACTAAGATAAACATATCTGTGGGTTCTACAAGATATAAATCCCAAAGTTTTTCAGCCATGTCCTCACGATCATTGAATCCTTCTCTTTGATATTCTTCCTCACTGATGACCCCTCTTAATGCTAAATCTTTTGTATTGAATTGGTGAAATGGCATTAATCCCCCTGCACGATATCCTAATTCCATCGAAAATGCTCGTCCATGATCAATTCCAAAAAGTTGAACGATTCCATTTTCTTTCATGCATTCTCCCATCATTGCAGCCACCTTTTCAATCGTTTTGCGTTGCTCTTCTTTTGTTATTTCAAGAAGATTAACAGCTTTGACAAAAAAGTCTTTTGTTGTACTCATTGACACTCTCCTTTTCATTTTTGGTAACCCTTACAAAACTTATTATATCTGGTTAAAAGGTGAAGTCAATAACAATATACATTTTTTTATATTTTCATTTTTGTAATTACTTAGTTTATTAATTGTTCTTTTCTATGAATCTTTTCAACGCTCTAACTACTTGATTTAAGCTTTCAATATCACAGTTTGTATCTTGGTTTGTTGAGATATTTTCTACTACCAGTGAATCATTTTTGAAGTTTCCTTTACTCACTAACAATGCCTTTTTATAGAATGAAAATGAGGTGTAACGTAGTTCTTCTTTATTACAAAGTTTACGTTTAGGTTTGGTTTTAAATTGCTCTGCCAACTCTATTGCTTCTTTTTTAGAGTCCTCTTTATAGCCAATCACAAATTCTTCTCCATCCCCTACACAATCCAACATAATCACAAGTCGTTGATCAATTGTCGTTGGTAATGCTTCCCTCAGCATATAATCACCTGCATGGTTGGTACAACCATTATCAGTTAACACAAACGCTACTTTTTCTCTATCCTCATCACTTAATTCTGAAGCAAGCATTAAGGCTACCAAAACACTTGATGTATTGCGATTAAAGTTCACTTTATTTGCGATACCTTTTGTTAATAAGAATGAAACTATCATCACTACAATTAGCGTAACTGATACACACAATGAATAAATAAAATTAGTTGAAAAATCAATTTTCGGCACATATGAAATTACTAACCACAATGCTAAAACACCGCCTATAATACTTGGTGCATAGATTGGAAAGAATGAAGATGCAAATGTTGCAGGACCATCAAATGGATAATATTTCATTGGATTCCCGAAGTTATGTTGTGGTGTATCATAGTTAACTACAATTATTTTTTTTGATTTCCCAACATCCCCAACATGTAAGTTAACTGCATAACTTCCCTTCTTTTTTGAAGCTGCCCCTTGAACACGATATCCACATGTTTGAAAGTCTTTTCCTATCTCATTGATAAAAGTATTCTTTTGTTTGCGTGTAAATCTTTTGGAAAGTCCAATGCCATATTTTAGGATAAGATCTTCTAAAACAAATTTCATTTTTTCCCTCCCCATGGCCACTTAAATGCTGTATTCTTCATCTCACTATTTTTTTTACGATTAGCTTCTTTTTCAGGAATTATCGTATTTAATTCACGTACGATAGAAACAGCTCTAAAACTTTCGACTTGTTTGTAGATGTCACCTTCTAAGCGGAAAATCAAACAATCTCCCCCTTGTTGTCCTTGGCGTACAACCCATTCAACAATATTTTTGTATTCAATTTTTTCACACATTTCTTTATTTTTTTCAGAATAGATTAATAAATAATCATCATAGAATTCAAGCTGTTTTCTATTTGGAACCTTCCATAAAACAAGTAGTGCAAACGGTAAAATTATGTAACCTAGTATCGCAATCTTCTGAGATATTATTAGCAATAACGAAATAGTTATACAACTATATATCGCAAAATATGGTTTTGTCATAATTGTTTTCTTTGGTTTTTCTTTTTGATTTACATTTTGTATTTGAATTGTTTCTATGCTTTTATTTTCCATATACTTTCCTCTTCTTGAATATCCAAAATATTATAGATTGTATTTGATTCAATTAAATTTGTGTTATAATGATTCCAACTTTAAGAAGGAGTAACCCATATGTTCATTATTCTATTCGCTTCAATTATTGGTTTAGTAATGCTAGGTGTTAAAATTAAAGACTATCGTGATAATAAGTCAAATCTTCAAACTGCATTAGGTGGTAAGAAAGTTGAACACTATTCTTTCTATACAACTTTCATCATTTTATACTCACTATTCGTCATCATTGGTTTTGCTTCAGCCGTCTTTGGACTATTTGTTAAAGATGATACTACTACAGCGATGGGTATTGTTATTGCTTTATTATTTCTTGGAGAACTCATTAATGCTCCACTTAAGTATAGCTTGTACTATAATGACTCCATGTTTATCGCAAAAGGAAAACCAATTCGATATAAGAGTATTCAGTCCTTTGAGAAAATTAAAAATATTCCCTTTGCTTATATAAAAGTTGTAACTACAAACGGTGAAAAATATCCAGTATCACCAAAGTCCTATCAAATCATCTTAAAAAATTACGAACAAATTAGAAAGAAATAATAAAACAAATACCACCGAAACTCGGTGGTATTTTTCTTAGAGTTTCGAGATTAATTCTATAAAGTTTTGGGGCTCATCACTTGGAACCATTTGCGCGGTAAAAGTTAATCCCTTATTACTTAAATCTCTAAATGTTTCAATATCTTCTTTAGTTACGCAGACTGTATGATATACACGCGTAGAACCAACTTTATTTGACATATTACCTACTGTAATATTTTTAATTGGCCCACCTTTTTCAATCAATTTCTTAAGTGTTGCTGTTCCACGTAAAACTACAAAGATTCTTTCACCTTCATATGCTGTTGGATCATTCAATCTCTCTACTGCACGGTCAACTGAAAGAATTGATAACTTAACCGTTGTTGGGCATGCCATTTTTAAAGCCATTTTTTGAATTTCATCTTGTGAAGCAATATCATCGATTACCATCAAGCGTGTTACATTCAAAGTATTTGTCCAAAATGCTGCAACTTGTCCATGAATAAGACGTTCGTCAATACGAACATTAACAATATTTACCATAATTCTCCTCCTAGAGTTGATATCCTATCTTTAGTTTTATAGTATTACAACCGCTTTCAAAACTCAAGGTTTTTTGTACAATAAATTGAATATTCAATTTATTTTTAAAAAATCTATGCTATGATGTTGCTAAATAGAGGAGGAAAGTTATGAAAGGAATTTTATGTGTTAGCCATGGATTTTATGCTGAAGCTTTTAAAGAATCATTAAAAATGATTGCCGGAAATGTAACTAATTTACATGCATTATGTTTAGAACCAACGGATGGTCCAGAACAATTTAAAGACAAATTAGTTGCAATTCAACCTACCCTTGATGCATACGATAAAGTTTGGGTTTTTGCTGATTTATTTGGAGGATCACCTTGTAATACTACATTTCAGCACTACGTAAGTAATCCAAATATAGAGTTTGTTGCCGGTATGAATTTCCCTATGGTTTTATCAGCGTTATTATCTGAAGAAATATCATTGGATTCTTGTATCGAACAAGGAAAAGATGCAATTGTAAATGTTCGTACATTTATGCAAGCAATGATGGCAAATGATGAGGACGAATAATTCGTGATTATTCAAAAACAATGGAATAACTTAGAAAAACACGCCAAAAAATGTATTGAACAAGAAATTGTACCTGGTATGAGTATTGCTCTTTTAACTCGTCATGAGAAAAGAGTTCTCCATCTTGGCTATCGTCAACTTGTACCTACTCAGATTGAGAACGATGAGCAAACAATTTGGGATTTAGCTTCTTTAACAAAAGTTGTAGCTACAACAACATGTATTTTAAAATGCATTGAACAAGGAAAATTCAATCTCAAAACGAAAGTTTGTGAAATTATCCCTGCTTTTGTAAATAGTGAGATTTCTATTTTTCATTGTTTAACTCATACTTCTGGATTACCTAGTGATATCCCAAATTACAAGGTTATGACAAAGAATAGAATGTTGAAATTCATCCATTCTGCTCAACCAATTTGCACTCCTGGAACAGAAGTTATTTATTCAGATATTAACTTTATTTTACTTGGTCAAGTGATTGATGTTTGTACTGGAAGTTTTAAAAACTTCGCAAAGCGTGAATTATTTGATCCACTTGCAATGAAGTCAACTTGTTTTAATCCAAAAGCTGATTCTATCGATACTTTTGCAAGTTATGAAAATAATATTGAGCGTGGTGGAGTTATTCGTGGTGTTGTCCACGATGGAAAAGCTTTTAAACTTGGTGGAATTTCTGGTCATGCCGGTTTATTTTCTACTATCAATGATCTTTCTAACTTTGTAACCATGCTTTTAAATGATGGTATTTATAACGACACTCGTATACTAAGTCCATCATCAATTGATCTTCTTAAAAAGTGTAAGACTGTAAACCTTAATGAGAAAAGAACTCTTGGATGGGTAATCTCGGATCAAAATTATGATATGGGTGATTATTATAGTGATTGTGCTTTATTTCATACAGGATTTTCTGGAGGTAGTATCTACGTAGATTTTGATCGCTCTCTCGGTTTATTGTGTATGACAAATCGCATTCATCCAAGTCGTGAAAATACAAAGATATTTCAAGAAAGAAATAATATTCATAACTTAGCAATTCAATGTGTTTTAGAAAATGAATTCTAGAAAGAGGGAAATATGAATCCTGTTTATAATCGTGTTAGAGAATTAATTACCTATGTTGAAGAATCACAACAAGACCAAATTGAGCTTGCCGCAATTGCTTGTGCGAATGCTATTGAAAATGGTGGAATGCTTCAGGCTTTTGGTTCTGGTCATTCAGAAGCTGGTGCTATGGAAGTAGCTCATCGCGCAGGTGGTTTTATTCCTACAAAAAAAATTATGGAACCCGCACGAGGATCATATGAAAGTATTGAAGGTGTTGGATCTAGTTTCATGAAAAAAGTTGATGTTCGTAATCATGATGTTGTCTTTATTATTTCTAATTCTGGTAGAAATCCCCTTCCCATCGAGGTTGCTATTGGTGCTAAACAAAAAGGTGCCATCACAATCGCTATTACTGCATTAGAAGCATCAAGAAAAATGACATCTAAACATTCATGCGGAAAAAATTTATATCAACTTTCTGATATTGTTATCGATAATTGTGTTCCTGAAGGAGACTGCGGATGCACAGTTGAAGGATATGATTCACCAATATGTGGTATGTCGATGATTACTACATCTGTAATCATTCAAGCTATTACCTATCGTACTACTGAGATTCTAATTCAACGAGGTATCACACCACCGATTTACAAATCACAAAATATTGATGGTGGACGTGAATTCAATGAACAACTTGAAGAAAAATACTTTGATCGTTTATATCACATTTAAAAAGAAGTTATGATTATAACTTCTTTTTCATTCTCATTAATTAGATTCAATATAATTAAATTCAGTGATTGATTCATCATCAAAGTCATAGTTTCCTTGTTCATAGCGCTTAGCGTAGTAAACCAAAATAATTGGAAACAATGAGCAAAAAATAACTGATACAGGTAGATATAATTCATTCGGTAAAATCATGGAACACATAACAATGCAAAACATCCCAAAACATCTTCCCGCAGATAAATAAATTTCTTTCGCAATAACACGACCAACTATATTTTCTTTCTTCTCATATTTTTGAATATTATTCATCATAATAACTTGATAAGGATTCGCATACATTGGTGTTGCAATTGCATTCACAATTCCATAATAAATGGCACCAAACATCGTTGGAAAAATAACTAAAATAATCGTACTTGAAGCTATCAAATATGCTCCAATTTTATAAAACAAATATATATTACCCTTATTCATTTTCTTTGCCAAAATATAGTATGCACCTATTGAAGCTATTGCAAAAACTGTAAGTAATTGACTATATAAACTTCCTTTACCACCGGTTGCATTATAAACCAACAATCCAGTCAACGTAAGAATTAATGAATCTCTCATTCCATATAAAAAAGTTGAAGTCATACAATAGCGCCATCGTTTATCTTTTCTAATTCTCATATTTTTCAGAATAGAAAAACTTTTTGTTGAATGATTTGCCTTAACTTTAAATGCTGCAAAACTCATGAATCCATAAACAACAATTACAATCTTAAATATATTTATATACCCTTCAATATCATTTGGAGCTAAATCAATAAGAACTGTTGCGAATAAGGGTGCGATTAAATTCGCAATGTTATTAAAAATTCCAAGATTACTAATATATCTTGCCCGTGTGTTTTCAGTTGAAACAATTTGATTCAAACTATTTACACTTAACCAAAATAATCCTTCTCCTGAACCAACTAGTGCTGCAACAACATAGACTAAATTTGGATTTGTTTCAAATGATGTATTCGCTGCTAAAACATAAATCAATGAAATCATTGTAATGATTAATCCCATGATTAGTGTTTGACTAAATCCTTTACGCTGTGCCCATTTCCCTCCAATAGAAAAGAAGACCGGAAATAGTCCAATACGAATCATACAATAAATTGTCATCACAACAAGCGACCCTGTGTAAGCATATAAATATACATTTACAAATACGGCTGACATCGTATTTCCTAGTGTCCACAAACCACTAATCAAACATATTAATTTTTCATTCTTTGTCATATCTTTTCCTTTTGAACTGCAGTTCACCTTCAATATGAATTTCTCATTCACTTACTTTTTTTGAAAATGTCTTAGTGCTTCATCAACTGATTGAACTATCATTGCTGCTTCCTTCTTTACATGATCCATTGCATGATTCATACAGTAACTTTGGTTAATACATTGAAACATGCTCACATCATTTTCAGTATCTCCTACAACTGCTACTTGTTCTCTATTTAGTTGATACGTTTCTATTAATTCTAATACACCTTTTCCTTTATTGCATCCTTTATAAGTCATATCAATAATATCCGTATCAGATAAAACGATTTCTAAACTTTCATTAAATTGATTCATTAAAATTTCTTTGATTTCTAGTGCTTTGTTCTCTGCAACAAAAAACATAACTTTTGTAATTTCTAAATCAAAAGTTTCATCATAGACTATTCCATTTTTTACTATAAATTCAGTATTAATTCTTCCTGAAGAATTAAACGGAAACTTATTTGTTGGGATATAAAAAAATTCATTTCTTGTATTTAATGTTATTGTAACATCTAAGTTCTTTTCTAATGTAAATTTTATAATCTTTTTTACTAACTCATGCGGAATGCTATGTACTTTCATTTTTCCAGCTATCATTGTACAAGCACCATTGTTTCCTATATAGTCGACTTTAATTTTTAATATTTCTTCAAGTTCATTTTTATAGTCAATTCCTCTTGCCGTTGCTACAGCAAAACTATTTCCATCGCGTACAAAATCTTGGATAGCTTTTATATTTTTTATTGATATATTTTTCGAATCATTTTTTTCTGACTTCAACAATGTTCCATCTAAATCTGAGATAAATAATTTTTTTGACATTCAATTGCACCCCGTACATAACCTTTAGAATTTTCTAATCTTTTTTCAGCTGTCTTAACATCACAATTTAAAAGAACCATAACAATTGCTACTTTTACTCTTCCTTCAGATTCAATTCTAACTTGTGTAGCTACTTCTTTACTACAATTTGTTGCTTCCATAATTATTCTTTCTGCACGGTTTACAAGTTTTTCATTTGTTTGTTTAACATCAACCATTAAGTTTTGATATACTTTACCACACAATACCATCGTTGCTGTTGATATCATATTACAAATCATTTTTTGTGATGTTCCTGATTTCAGTCTTGTAGAACCTGTTAAAGCTTCCGGACCATTATCAACTTCAATTGCTATATCTGCGTATGAACTGATCACAGCTCCTTTGTTACACGAAACTGTTGCAGTTGTACAATTCAATTGGCGAGCATATTTTAACGCACCTATTATGTATGGCGTTCTTCCACTAGCTGCTAATCCAATTACAATATCTTTACTATTACAATTTATTTTCTTTAAATCTTCAACGCCTAGTTCCTCTTTATCTTCTGCACCTTCTACAGCTTTTATAAATGCATTATCTCCACCTGCAATTAGACCAATTACAAGATCAGGTTCAACACCAAATGTCGGTGGACATTCTACTGAATCTAACAAACCTAAACGGCCACTTGTTCCAGCACCCATATAAACAATCCTTCCACCCTCTTGTATTGCGTTTGCACATTTTTCTATAAGTTTTGCAATCGTTGGTAATTCTTTTTCAACTGCATAGGCAACTTTCTTATCTTCATCATTCATTTTTTGAATTATTTCTAGGGCTGACAACTCATCTAAATCATATGTGTTTTGATTTCTTGTTTCTGTACCAAGTTTTGATAAGTCCATATTCTTCTCCTTTTTTCGACATTATATCACAGCAATATACAATATAATATATTTTCGTGTATTTTTTTATTTTTTATATTATAATTTAATGAGAGGAGAATACTTATGAAATACAGTACAACAACAATTTCCATAACACCCACGTTTAAAATTAAGCAAGCTGGATTTATACAACAGACCGAAGAAATTTCTCGTGTTCATGATGATTTAAATGCACGTATCGTTAGTTTTCAACAATCTGATCTTACTGTATATTTAATTTCTTGTGACAATCTAGGATTCCCTATTACCGTTCAAACCGAGATTAAGCAGCGATGTGAAACAGCTCTTAATAAAAAATGTGAAGTCATATTATCCTGCACGCATACCCATTTTGGTGCAGACCCTAAAAATGAGAATTATCAAAATTTCTGTATAGATAAAATTACAGAAGCTTGTGTTAATCTCGTTTATACTGACGGCGATTTAGAATACAGTTATCTTTATGAATCGTATGATGAAGTGGGGTTAAGTAGAATATCTAATCATAAAGCAAATGTTTTATTACAAATTCTATCAATTTTCGATAACAAGAAAAGAGTTATTAATTTCATTACATATAATTGTCACCCTACAATAATGAATGGGGATACTCCTTTCTTTTCAGCTGAATATCCAGGATATATTATCAAAAAATTAACTACTTCTAACCCAAATGAATTTTTTACATTCATGCAAGGTGCCGATGGAGATAT
Organism: Anaerorhabdus sp.; assembly: GCF_036657415.1. Lineage (NCBI taxonomy): Bacteria > Bacillati > Bacillota > Erysipelotrichia > Erysipelotrichales > Erysipelotrichaceae > Anaerorhabdus > Anaerorhabdus sp. Next base: position 27,897 of record NZ_JAVXGL010000012.1, read on the forward strand.
CAGTACTCGCTTCACAAGAAAATCGCAAGATTACGATGGAGTTATTCACTTAGGTAACTTATTGATCAATAAGATTCATAATTCACTCTGTAATGAATATACGTTACTTCCATTTACTTCCTTCTGCTTTTCTTCTATTTGTGTTCCACTAACACATTCTTTAGCTCCACTTGATTTAAGTGTAATGCCATCTAACCTATCTCCCCGTGAACTAGAAACGATTGAGGTTGGGATCAAAGTCCGTAATCATTTACTTGAAAACCTTGATACCTTGGATAAAGAGGTAATAGTTTCTTGTCTGAAGATTGGAAATATACATTTTATTTTTGAACCAAATGAGTTATTTAGTTTCTATATCAATGCAATTGATTTGGAAAATTCTATTTTAGTTTGTTACTCAAATGGATATTCTCCTTATGTTACTGGATTTGATGATAATTTCATTACATATGAAAAATTCACTGATACCCTTTCGCTTGAATCCAAGTATAATTTATATAATACAGTGCACGCACTTTCTAAGTCATAAAATCAATTATTCTAGCTATATCCTTTTAACTACTAAAAAGAAAATGAAATTCATTTTCTTTTTTTACTCATAAACTTGAATTTTTTTCAATTATTCATTTAAAATAATATTTATAATTGTTTCACGTGAAACAATTGATTATTCTAACTATATCCTTTTTCTATAATTAACCACATAAGCTTTAAATTAGCAAACATATCACCTTCAATAGTACTTATTAAATTATCTTTAAGATTAACAAAAAAAGAAGTAGTTATCTACTTCTTGATTATTTCTTTACCACCCATATACATTCTTAATGCTTCCGGGATATTTACACTACCATCTGCATTCAAATTATTTTCTAAGAAAGCAATTAGCATACGAGGCGGAGCAACTACCGTATTATTTAATGTATGTGCGAAGTATTTGCCGTTTTCTCCATTAACACGGATACCTAAACGTCTTGCTTGTGCATCACCTAGATTAGAACAACTTCCTACTTCAAAGTATTTCTTTTGGCGTGGTGACCATGCTTCAACGTCACAACTCTTTACTTTAAGATCCGCTAAATCACCAGAACAACATTCTAATGTTCTCACTGGTATATCCAATGATCTAAAGAACTCTACAGAGTATTTCCACATCTTGTCATACCACTCCATACTTTCCTCTGGTTTACACACAACAATCATTTCTTGTTTTTCAAATTGATGAATTCGATATACTCCTCTTTCCTCAATACCATGTGCTCCTACTTCCTTTCTAAAACAAGGAGAATAGCTAGTCATTGTATAAGGGAGATTCTTTTCTTCTAAGATATTATCAATAAACTTACCAATCATAGAGTGTTCAGATGTTCCAATAAGATATAAGTCTTCTCCTTCTATCTTATACATCATATTTTCCATTTCCGCAAAGCTCATTACCCCTGTAACTACATCACTACGAATCATAAAAGGTGGAATACAGTAAGTAAAACCTTTATCTATCATAAAATCCCTTGCGTAAGAAAGGATTGCAGAATGTAATCTTGCGATATCCCCTATTAAATAATAGAAACCATTGCCACTTGTCTTTCTAGCACTATCCAAGTCAATACCAGCTAGGTTTTCCATGATATCTGTATGATATGGAATTATGAAATCAGGAACGATAGGTTCTCCAAATTTCTCTACTTCAACATTTTCTGAATCATCTTTCCCTACTGGAACACTTGGATCAATGATATTAGGAATAGAAAGCATATTTGTTTTGATTTTAGCTTCTAATTCAATCTCTTTATCTTCTAACGCTTTAATTTCATCACCAATATGTGCAATAGTTTCTTTTGTTTCTTGTGCCTTATCTTTAAGTCCTTGTTGCATCAATGCTCCAATTTCTTTTGACTTTGCATTTCTAAGTGCTCTTAATTCATCTGCTTTCGTCTTTGTTTCTCTGAATTGTTTATCCATTTCAATTACTTCATCAACAAGATGTAGTTTAGCTTCTTGAAACTTCTTTTTCATGTTTTCTTTAACTAACTCTGCATTTTCTCGTATTAATTTAATATCTAACATTTCTTTCTCCTCCTAGAAAATAAAAAAAGTCCCAGTAAAGGGACGATAGTTCGTGTTGCCACCCTCATTGCAAATTGTTTCACGTGAAACAATTTGCCACTCAATACAGATAACGGTGTCCCGGAAAGCTTTACTTTCACTCCAAGGTAGATTTCAAATAGTCATGCGATAGTTCACACCAAACACTATCTCTCTGATATCACAACTGATTTTACTTGTCCTTTTCAACGATTTGTATATTCATTTAAACACCGCTTTCTTTGTTTGTCAAGGTTTGATTAACAATGGTATAATTTACGTAGTAAAGAGGTATAATTATGAAAAAATGTTTAACTTTATTCTTATTAATTTGTACATTAACAGGCTGTTCTCCTAAATCTGAAGAGCCTAAAGAATTAACTTTTGAAGAGAAAGTTCTACTTCTAATACAAGAATGTATAGATGATTATAATACCAGCATAGCTGCAGACTCAATCATTCATCAAATCGATACTCCTCCACTCCCTATCTCAATTGGAACTATTCCTCAAATTGAAAAATTAAGTGAATTGAAACCAGTGGAAGATGATCACAGCAATGCAGAATTTATTGGCGCATTAAAAATAAATGAATATCAAATGGTTTTCCATCTATATAGTACATGCGATAGCTTTTGGCAATGTGGTGAAGCATCATTTCAAATTGATACTACAACAATTAGACCAGATAGTCCTACATTCACCTCAACAAAAGCCATCTTAGATGAATTACTTGCGGTTGATCGTGAAGCCTTTGGTTATCTATATGGTATCGGAGTAGATTTAGCTCCAGAGGAAAGTACAGCTCATCCAGGATATTATGAAGTTCTCAATACTGTAAATATCGAAAATCCTACATCTATCGATCAAATAAAAGAATATGTAGAAACAGTTTTTGATAAAGATTTTATTTCGCAATTCTATCCAGAAGTTTTTGAATCTGAATCTCCAATTTATATTGAAGATAATGGAAAATTATATTCAATAGAAAATGCACCTAGTATTACTGATGAACAATATTACAACACCTCTCTCATTATCAATACACAAGAAACCGAAGATAAAATTTTAGTTGATATTGTTACCTCTTATGGAGACATCATTGACCCTGAATTAAAACGTATAGAAATATCAAAAACTGAAAATGGATATCGCTTAGCTGGTCTATATTAATCTTGAATTATTTTCAAGTAAATTCTTAAAAATTTCCCCTCTCTGATGTAATTTTCATAGGTTACTACCCATGAAAATTAATTAAAATCAAATGAGAGGGCTTTTTATTTTGTCAAAACAAGAAAAAATAGCGATTATTCCTCGCTATTTTGACTGTTTTCATCATTATTTTCTAATGGTTTAGAATCCGTATTTTCTTCACTATTTTCGATATCTTCATCATCTTCTGATTTTTCAACGATTGCGATTGTCGAAACCTTACTTGACTCACTTGTAGAAATTAATCTAACACCTTGAGCACTTCTTCCATAAGTTGAAACTTGCTCAAGTCTAATTCTAATGACTACACCATCATCTGTCATGATCATACAATCTTCATCACCATTTACAGCTTTGAGTGAAACAAGAGCTCCATTCTTTTCTGTAATCTTTAATGTCATTACACCTTTAGCTCCACGATTCGTCATTCGATAATCATCAAGTAAAGATTTCTTGCCATAACCTTTTTCAGAAATTACTAAGATATAATTTCCTTCGTGATTTGTAGACATACCAATAACTTTTGAACCATCTGTATTAAACCCTCTTACACCTGAAGCAGTACGACCCATTACACGAATATCAGATTCTTTGAAACGGATTGCCTTACCATTACTTCCAGCAATAATAATTTCATCTTCACCAGTTGTAGGTTTAACTCCAATTAATTCATCATTCTCTTTTAATGTAATTGCAATCTTACCTGTTTGACGAATATTTTCAAATTCATCTACGGATACACGTTTAACAATTCCATTTTGAGTAACAAAGAATAAATATTTATTAACATTGTCTTCGCGTTTAATCGCAACTAATGCTTTTACTTTTTCGTCTTTATCTAAACTCAATAAATTAACAACAGGAATACCTTTTGCAGTTCTTGATGCAGCAGGAACATTATATCCTTTCATACGATATACTTTTCCCTTATTCGTAAATGCCATCAAGAAATCATGTGTAGATAATGATAAGAATTGATCAATAATATCATCTTCATTAACTGCCATTCCTTTAACACCTTTACCGCCGCGATTTTGAACGCGATAAGTATCTGCAGGAATACGTTTAATATATCCGTTGATAGTCATCGTTACTACGATATCTTCAACAGGAATCAAATCTTCATCTTCCATATCAATATCGCCTTCAATAATTTCTGAACGACGTTTATCACCATATTTTTCTTTGATTTCAGTTAATTCTTCTTTGATGATTTGTACAACTCTTGAATGGTTCGCTAAGATATCTTTGCAATCTTCAATGAATATCATTAATTCATTATATTCACCTTCAATTTTTTCTCTTTCCAAACCAGTCAGTCTTCTGAATTGCATATCCAAAATTGCTTTAGCTTGAATTTCAGATAAACCAAAATTTTCCATTAATCTTGGCATAGCTTCAGTAGCATCTTTTGAATTTCTAATCGTACTAATAATTTCATCAATATGATCTAATGCTATTTTTAAACCTTCTAAAATATGAGCACGATCTTCTGCTTTCTTCAATTCAAATTTAGTACGACGAACCGTTACTTCAATTTGATGTTCAATATAATACTTTAATATATCACGAATCCCTAATTGCTTAGGTTCATTATTTACAAGGACAATATTATTTACACCAAACGAAGATTGTAATGCAGTCATTCTAAATAATTGATTTAAAATTACATCCGCTTGAACATCTTTTCTTAACTCAATAACAATACGTATACCTTCACGATTTGATTCATCACGTAAATCTGTAATGCCATCAATCAATTTTTCTCTTACCAATGATGCAATCTTTTCAACTAAGTTTGCCTTGTTTACCATGTAAGGAATTTCTTTAACGACAATTCTTGGCTTACCATTTGAAAGTTCATCAACCACAGTTTTTGAACGCATGATAATGCTTCCACGTCCTGTTTCATAAGATTGTTTAATTCCAGATCTACCCAATATATATGCACCTGTTGGAAAGTCAGGACCCGTGATATAATTTTCCATTAATTCTTGAACTGTAATTTCAGGATTTTCCATTACTGCAATTGCAGCATCGATAGTTTCCACTAAATTATGAGGAGCCATATTTGTAGCCATCCCTACAGCAATACCTGTTGTCCCATTTACCAATAAATTAGGAAAACGACTTGGTAACACTTCTGGTTCTCTTTCCTCACCATCATAGTTATCAACCCAATTGACTGTTTCTTTTTGAATATCTTTCATCAGCTCCGTAGAAATTTTAGACATACGTGCTTCTGTATAACGCATTGCTGCAGCTCCATCACCATCAATAGAACCAAAGTTTCCATGTCCATCAACTAATGGATAACGAAAACTAAATTCTTGTGCCATACGAACCATTGTTTCATAAACTGCAGTATCACCATGAGGATGATACTTACCAATTACTTCACCAACAATACGTGCTGATTTTTTGTGTGGTCTATCTGGTGTCATACCTAAATCATTCATCGCATATAAAATACGACGATGTACTGGCTTCATTCCATCACGTACATCTGGTAGTGCACGCGCCACAATAACTGACATTGAATAATCTAAGAAAGAGTTTCTCATTTCATGTGATACGTCAGTAGTTTTTATCTTCCCGTGGTTAAACGAATCGGGATTGTACTTGTTGTCATCCATTTCCATGATTAATCTCCTATATATCTAAGTTCTTAACGAACTGTGCATTCTCTACAATAAAGTTTTTACGTGGTTCTACTTCATCACCCATTAGCATACTAAATACCGCATCTGCATCAATAGCATCTTCAATTTCAACTTTAATCAAAGTACGAACTTCTGGATCCATTGTTGTCTCCCAAAGTTGTTCGGGATTCATTTCCCCTAACCCTTTGTATCGTTGAATCGATAAACGATCACCTAGCTCACGTTTGATTGCTTCTAATTCATCATCAGAATATGCATATCGTACTGCATTTCCTTTTTGAGCTTTATAAAGTGGTGGTTGTGCAATATAAATATAACCTTGTTCAATAACTGGTTTTAAATAGCGATAGAAGAACGTCAATAATAATGTACGAATATGTGCACCATCGACATCGGCATCGGTCATAATTACAATTTTATGATACCGTAATTTACTTGTATCAACCTCATCACTAACACCACATCCAAAGGCAGTAATCATTGAACGAATTTCAGCATTTTCAAAGATACGATGTAATCGTGCTTTTTCAACATTCAATATTTTACCTCTTAATGGAAGTATCGCTTGGAATTTGCTATCTCTTCCTTGCTTAGCACTACCACCGGCTGAATCTCCTTCGACGATATATATTTCTGAAATACTTGCATCTTTGCTTGAACAATCCGCAAGCTTACCAGGTAAACTTGAAATTTCCAAAGCACCTTTTCGACGAGTTAACTCACGTGCTCTTTTAGCTGCAAGACGTGCTTTAGAAGCTACTGTTGCCTTATCTAAAACTGCTTTCGCTTCGCCTGGATTTTCCATTAAGAAACGCTGTAAACTGTTACCAAATATGTTAGAAACAATTTTACGAACTTCACTATTTCCTAATTTTGTTTTTGTTTGTCCTTCATACTGAGGATCTGGATGCTTTACAGAAATAACTGCCGTCAATCCTTCACGAACATCATCCCCTTGTAAAGTATCTTCATCTTTCTTTATAATTCCTGCTTCTTTACCATAAGCATTAATAACACGATTAAGAGCTAGCTTAAATCCTTCTTCATGTGTACCACCCTCATTGGTATTAATGTTATTACAGAAAGTATAAATATTAGGAACATATCCATCATTGTATTGCATTGCAATTTCAACTTGGATTCCTTCTTCTTCGCCTTCACAATAAATAATATCATCATGAACAGGCGTTTTATTTTTGTTTAAATATTCAACGTATTCTTTTAATCCGCCTTCATAATAGAAAGTTTCTGTTACTTTCGCAGGATCTTCTATTCTTTCATCGGTAAATACAATTCTTATTCCTTTATTTAGAAAAGCAATTTGACGTAAACGATCACGCAATACGTTATGATCATAAGATACTGTCTCTTGGAAAATAAGTGGATCCGCTTTAAATCGAACTGTTGAGCCATGTTTATCATCACAAGGACCAATAATTTTTAAAGGTGTTACAGGATTTCCGCCATTTTCAAATCGTACATAATATTCTTGGCCACCATTATAAACAATTACTTCTAACCATTCACTCAATGCATTAACAACTGAAGCACCTACACCATGTAGACCTCCAGAAACTTTATATGCACCACCACCGAATTTACCACCCGCATGAAGTACAGTAAAAATTGTTTCTACAGTTGATATTCCAGTTTTTTCATGGATTCCTGTAGGCATACCACGACCATCATCTTTAACTGTTATGATGTTGTCTTTATCAACGATAACACTAATTGTTGTCGCATACCCAGCAAGAGCTTCATCGATACCATTATCGACAATTTCCCATACTAGATGATGCAAACCTCTACCAGAAGTTGATCCAATATACATCCCTGGACGTTTTCTAACAGCCTCTAAACCTTCTAGAACCTGTATATCATTTTCGTTATACGAATGTTCTACTTTGTTTTCCAAATTTGCCATTGCATATCCTCCTTAGTTTTGATAATCCCATTCTCAACTTCAAATACTTTAGGTTTATTTTTTAATTCATTAAAATCTTCTAAAATTTCTGTGGTTGTAAGTATAGTTTGAATATCTCCATCCAAACATTTTAATAGGTTATATCGTTTTTTGTGATCAAGCTCCGATAAAACATCATCTAATAAAAGTACCGGTGTTTTATGCAGCTGATTTTTTATATATTCTACAAGTGAGAATTTAAGTGCAAGCACAACCATTCTCTTTTGTCCTTGTGAACAGAATAATTCAACACGTTTGCCATCCATTTCAAATGAACAATCATCACGATGTACACCAATAGAAGTGACTTTAAACTGAATATCTTTCTCTCTATTTTTATCGTAAAGATTTCTAAACTCTTGATGCATTAATTCTTTATCTTTTATCTCTACACAAGAATGATAACTAATTTTTAATTCACATTTTTGATCAGATAATCTTTCATATTTTTCACTCAAATATAAATTACATGAATCAATAAATTTTTTACGTTCAACTAATATTTCTATTTGAGACTCAATCATTTGATTTTCCAATACAACTAAATATGCATCATCAAATCGATTCATCTTCAACATTGAATTACGCTCTTTTAATAATTTTAAATAGCGTGATAAATGAAACATATAATTTGAAGATACTTTACCAATTTCAATATCAATTAAACGTCTTCGTTCTTTAGGAGAATCATCAAAGATTTCCAAATCACTTGGTGAAAACAAAAGTACATTCAATTTACCTATAAAATCACTACTCTTTGAAACTGGCTGTTGATTAATAAGTAATGTTTTTCCTTTACTATGAATAACAGCACCAATTTTACGATCTCTTTCATCAAAAAATGTACATTCTATATTACAAAGTTCCTTACCTTCTTGAATCATTTGTTGATCATATTGTAATCGGTGTGATCTTGTTGTAGAAAGAAATACTAAGCTTTCCAATATGTTTGTTTTTCCTTGAGCGTTTTGACCTAAAAGTATGTTACAGTCCTTATCAAATTGAACTGTACATGTATCATAATTTCTAAAGTTTCTGAGTTTCAATTCTTTAATAATCATGACTCAATTTTGTATGTTTTTCCTAAAATTTCTATGACATCTCCAGGGTATAATTTCTTGCCGCGACGATTTTCTTTTTCACCATTTACCAAAACTTCAACCTCGCTTAAAAACCATTTAACTTCACCACCAGAAGCTACACAATCTTCCATTTTTAGAAGTTGTGATAGTGTAATAAATTCAGTATTTATTTTCGTCATAGTATATCCTCTTTTTAGGTTCAAAAACCCTTATTAATTATACCACAAAAACACATCAAAATGTGCTTTTTCTCGTGTTTTTTTACTGTTTTTACTCATTATTTCTTAAATAAAATTATGATTGTTTTTATCCTTGATTTTTCTATCTTTTTTAACTAAAAATAACACTTATAAACAAGACAAATTGAATAACTTACTTTATTCTTTTTATAGGAGGTACAACCTATGTACGCATAGCAACAAATTCAAAAAACGATAGAAATAATTGAACAACATCTTGATATTGAGTTTCTTTCAAGTGAAGCTGCATTATCACCTTTTTATTATCAAAAATTATTTAAAAAATTAGTAAAATTATCAGTAATGGATTATATAAAAGGTAGACGATTATCAATCGCTTTAGAAGATTTAAAAACAACAAATAAAAAAATTATAAATGTCGCATTAGATCATAGATTTAATTCACATGAAAATTTTATTAAATGCTTCAAAGAAACCTTCATATTACTCCAGAAAACTATCGAAAAAATCCAAGCGCAATGAATATTATCACAAAACCTCAATAGGAACTTCTCATTAACTTCATAGAAAAACTAAATATTGATCTATGAAGAGACCCATTTTATGATTTATGGGCTGAATTTCACAAAACAAAGGAACAAATTCCATCAATAGTCGATAGTGATAATTTCTGTATTACGCTACAATCGCAAAAAGAGGGTTATTTTGAATATTTTGTAGGAAATAAGGTAAATACACCCTTAACCTATAAAAACCTAAAAAACTGGTCTTTAAACAAAGGAGAAGTAATTATTTATAACATTGAAACAAAAAATTTTAATACGCTCGTCCTTGATATATTATATAAAGCTCAAAATTATCTCTTCAAGATATGTTTACCTATCAAATCAAGTGAGCTGAATACATCTAAGAACATAAAAAGTAGAGAATATTATCTCTACTTTTAGTTTGAATTTAAGAATATGTTCTAACAGGTAATACTAATTGAAGAATTGAATCATCTTCTGTATTTCTAATTACAAAAGGTTTCATCTCTCCACTGAACTGAATTTTAACAGTAGTTGTCGCTAAAGTACGAATAGCTTCAAATACATAACGACCACTAAAACTAATTTCAATTGGATTTCCTGAATAAGAAATCACATTTAATTTTTCAGTAGAAGATCCTACTTCTTGTGATTTACTAGAAATTACAACTTCTTTTGAATCAGCACTTAATTTAACAATTGAGATACCTTCATTCTTAATAAATGAAGCACGATCAATCGCATTAAGAATATCACGACTATCAACAATCATTTCATGTAAAAATTCTGTTGGAACAAGTCTTTCTGTTTCTGGATATGAACCATCAATTAAACGAGTTTGAATCAATGTATTACCAATCCAAAATTGTGCCTTCTTATCTGATACACATACATTCACTTTACTATCTTTATCAATCGTTTTAACAATTTCATTTAAACTTTTTGCAGGAATTGTAATATTGAATGTATTATCACTCTCTAATTCAATGAATTTACGAGCTAAACGATAACTATCTGTCGCAACACATTCAAGTACTTTGTCTTTACATTTAAAGTTAACACCTGTTAATACAGGTCTAGTCTCTTTATCACTTGTAGCAAAACTAGTTTGACTAATTACTTTCATTAATACATCAGCATCAATATCAAATTGTTGACCTGGTTTAGAAAAATCAATAGAAGGATAATCTGAACTTCTCATTCCATTAATTTTGTACTCAGCAGATAAACCACTAATTTTTGTCAATGATCCATCAATGATTTCAAAATTAATTTCATCAGCATCAATTTTACGAACGATTTCAAGAATGTATTTTGCTTCAATAACAATTGAACCTGTTTCCTTAACAACTAAGTTTAAATCTTCTTCGTCATTATTTAAAATCTTTTGAATTGAAATATCTGAATCACTTCCTGTAAGCACAATATGATCATCATTAACTTCAATCTTAATTCCAGATAGAGATGGTAATGGAGAATTTGCTGAAATAGCTCTTGATACTACCTGCAATGCATTGTAGAAGATTCGCTTAGATACTTTGAAATTCATAGAGGTCCTCCTGATTATTTATAATCTATTTATAGTTTTATTATTATTAAGGCTGTGGAAAAGTGGAAAACTTCCAAAAAGCCTTATTTTATAAGAATATTTTATCACTTTTTGATGTGAATTAAAAGTGGTAAAGTGTGGAAAGTTAAGACTTGATGATTTTCTCTATCTCGTTTAAAGCTTGTAAATAGGCTCCACTTGATTTAGATTGTTTTTCTACTTTTTCGCAAGAACTCATAACAGTTGAATGATCACGTCCACCAAATTCTTCACCAATTTTTATATAAGGTAAATCTAATAATTTACGACACATAAACATGGCGATTTGACGAGCAGTAGAAATATTTTTCGTACGCGTTTTACTAGTTAATTGTTGTTTAGTTAAACCGTAATATTCTGAAACGCATTTAATAATTTTACGAACGGTGATGCCTGATTTATCAGAAACAAGAACTTGTCCTCTTAAAGCATTTGTAGCTGTATCAAATTGAATTTTACCATCATCCTTTTGAAACTCTATTGCATAAAATAAAACTCGATTTAAAGCCCCTTCTAATTGTCGTACGTCGCGATTAAAGTTTGATGCAATGAATGCAAGTGCTTCTTCATCAATACTACGAGCCTCAAAAGCAGAATTACTCATCTTCATTTTTAAGATAGCTAGTGAAGTTTCAAATTCAGGAGAATCAATACCAACAGATAATCCTGAAGAGAAGCGACTAATTAAACGATCCTCTAACCCTTTAATCTCAGTAGGAAGACGATCAGAAGCAATACATATTTGTTTGCGATTATTTACTAATTCATTAAAAATAGAGAAGAAAATCTCATGTGACTTTTCTTTACCAGCAATAAATTGTATATCATCGATAAGTAATACATCAACAGAATACATATACTTTTTAAAAGCATCTATCTTTCCCATTTTGATAGAATTAACAACA
>NZ_JAVXGL010000013.1:0-39830 GCF_036657415.1 Anaerorhabdus sp.
AATACCATACCTAGTGCTTCTGCAACGCAACACATTGTGTTTGCAGTGCCATAGAATGAACATGAACCACATGTTGGACCGCAACTATCTTCCAAATCATTTAATTCATCTTCACCGATTTTACCCGCTTTCAACATGCCACATCCTTCAGACATCGATGTTAAGTCCGAAGGTCTTCCATCAAACTCACGACCTCCAAGCATCGGTCCAGCAGGAACAACAATTGCTGGTAAATCTAATCGAGCTGCAGCCATCAATAAACCTGGCACAATCTTATCGCAAGATCCCAATAAAACAATGCCATCTAGCTGATGTGCTTGTACCATTGTTTCAACATCATTCGCAATGCAATCACGGGTTGGTAGAATGTATTTCATTCCTTCATTACCTTGTGCTGTACCATCACATGCGCCGATAATGCCAAACTCAACTGGTGTTCCACCTGCCGCTAGAATTCCACGCTTTACAGCTTCTCCAACATTTTTTAACGAATAACTACCAGGCACAAGTTCACTCCAACTGTTCGCAATACCAATCATTGGTTTTCTCAAATCATTATTTGAAAATCCCATTGATTTATATACCGAACGATTGAAACTGAAGTCTGGTCTTTGTAGTATTTTTTCACTTCTTCTCATTTGAATACCCTACTTTATTTTTTCTAATTTTAGATTACTCATAACATATGTAAAGCCGGATTTTGCTAGATGCTTATGTGCCTTTTTATTGAAACTATATTCTTCTGCATATAACCAACAGAACACTTTTACTTCACGTCCAATTTCATCTTCAAGACGTTTTTTAGCTAATACAATTTCATACTCCATCAAATCATCTGGTGTTGATGTTGTAATTTGATAGTGTGTCCCTGTGTGACAACAAATTTCATGGTCTTTAGCAATTTCTCTTAACTCATCCCATGTCAATGCATAACGACCATCCTCATACATCTTCGGACAAGTAATTGTTAACTCATGTGTTTTTGTGAAATCAAGTTGTTGTGCTACTGGAATGTCCAAGAAGAAACTTGGAATGTAGAACCATGAACGCATTTTATATTTATTTAATATTGGTAATAAAATATCATAATGATTTCTAAATCCTTCAAAGATTCCTAAAATAATTCCTGGCTTGTCATAAGGCCAAACTCTTGTCTCAAAGTATGTATCTAAATCATCCATTGAAACAGGTACAAAATTTTCACTAAAATATTTAATTTCATCTTCAAATCGATCTTTATCAATTAAATTTGTATTGTGATAATTTACAACGCGTAGAAATGAATTATTAACTAAGTAGCGAAACATTTCTAATGTTCTTTTATCTTTACAAATTGTTTTTAAAAATTCTTCCGGTCTACTCATGATTCACCTTTTTATCTAAATGTTTTCTGATTACATCACGATATTGCACTGTTTCACCATTTTCTTTTTGATGAAAGTACATTTCAGCTACAGCACTCATTGCAGGTGCAATTGCTGGATAATTTCCTAATTTTTCTTTGCTTTGTTTTGCATATAAACTTTCAAATACCATTGCGCCTAAAGCCATTGTAATGTTGAAATCACTTTCCATTTTAGCGCCTTCATAAACAACGTCACGATCTGCCGTTAAATCATCTAATCCAATAATTGCTGGAATACCTTCATCCGCTGTTACACGTTTATCACAATATTCCATAACATCTTCATATTTTGAAAAATCTTCACCGTAAATTTCTTTTAAAACATCAATCATATCTTTCATCTAGGTACCTCTTCTTTATTTAATTTTTTCTATTTTTAAATTACTAACTACGTATTTATATCCTGCTTCTTCTAAATACTTATGTGCCCAAGCACTATGTGCATAATCTTCTCCAGCTAACCAACAGAAGACATCACATGACTTGCCTGTAACTTGTTCAAGTTTTCTTTTTGCATCTACAATTTCATGTCGAAGCTCTTCTTCTGTTGCATTTGGTTTTAATTCATAATGCGTTCCTGTGTGGCAACATATTACATGTTTTTCACTTAGTTTTTTGATTTCTTCTTCATTCATCGCAACGCGTCCATCTTCGTATCCATGAACTGTTGAAATTCTTAAACGATGATTGTGGCAGAAATCAATTTGATCTTTTGCTGGAATATCCATGAAGAAACTTGGTATATAGAACCATCCAACAAAATTATACTTATCAAGAATTTTTGCATAAGTATCTATATGACTTCGATATCCTTCAAAGATGGCAGGAATACATCCTGGTTTAGTAAAGGGCCACTTCTTTGTTTTAAAGAAGTTATCGAGATCTTCAATTGTTACTGGGTGAAAGTTTTCACTGAAATATTTTATCTCCGTTTCAAATCGCTCACTGTTAATCGCATCTGTGTTATGGTAGTTTATGACACGAATCATTGAGTTATTGACTAAAAATCTAAACATTTCCAGTGTTCTTTTATCTTTTGTGATTGTTTTTAAAAATAATTCACTACTATTTTTCTCTATCATATGTACCTCTTATAAAACAAGGAGGAATGATGACTCATTCCTCCGAATTTCTGTTCTATTAGCGACTTAAATTCTCTTGAATCATCGCATTACCTTCATCTTCGACGGCTTTTAGGAATGCATCTATGTCTCCATCAACCATTAATTGATTTAGTTTTTCTCTTATAATTGTGTATATTAATGTACTTGATGTTTGCATATAAGCTCCATCTTCTTCAGCAAATGGAAGAATCTCTTTTGCGATAACGATTGCTTTATTTACATCTCCTACATTTGGATCATATTCTAAATCAGCTAATGAATCGCTACGTGCTGGAATTGCTCCTGTTACGTATGCCCATTCACCAGTTTCTTCAGCACTTGTCATGAATTTCATGAATGCCCATGCCGCTTCTTTGTTTTTGCTCTTTTCAGTTACTGTGTAGCCCCAGCCACCAGTACCGATACTAATTGGATCTGCTCCTTCAACCCAAGCTGGCATATTGAATACTTGAAGATTTACACCTTCCATATCAATTGCGAATGATCCAGCATACCAAGGAGCTCCTACTGTCATAACAGCTGCACCTTGAGTGAATTGTGTATAACGAGGTTCACCATCGAAACATACTGCTTCTGGTCCTTGGCTATATTTTAATAATGTTTCTGCTGCTTTTTTAGCTTCTGGAGTTACAAAGTGTACTTGCATATTAGCTTCATCACGGTAATCTCCTCCGTATTGAAGAATTAATGATAAGAAGTTTGCTTCCCATTGTGCATAAGTGTAAGCTAGTCCACCACGAATGATTCCACCATTTGTATCTTTAACCACTAATTGATTTGCGAAATCTAATAATTCTTTGAAATCTTTAGGTCCGTTGTTTTCAACCCAACCTTCAGGAAGTGAAATTCCTTCTTTTTCAAGAATATCCATATTTACATAAAGTAATGGAGATTCAACATTGATTTCTGATGGTATTGCATAATATTTGCCATCATACATTTTGTTCTTTAATGCTGCTTCGTAATAAACTGATTCAAGCTCTGATTTTGTAATTACATCTTCTGGAACTTCAACAACTTTTCCTGCTTTAGCCCAGTCAACAACTGATTGCCATGTTTGTATTACATCTGGTTCTTCACCTGCGGAGAAAGCTTGGTTTACCTTGTCTGCAAATTCAGGGAAATATTCAACCTTCACATTTACATCTGGGTAAGCTTCTTTAAAACGTTCTAATGCTGGTCCAAAATAGTTTAACCAAGGTTCTGTTTGTTGCGTCCAGAATACTAGGTCACCATCGATGACTCCATCGCCATCTGTCCAAGTTGCCTTTTTCTCACCACACCCTGCAAGAAGCGTTGAGAAAGCTACAACTATGGCTAACAAACCAATAATTTTCTTTTTCATTTTTTCCTCCTATTATTGAATACTTGTTTCTTGTGCCTTCATAATAGCATGATGATATGATTTATTATAATGTTATTTTTTTATATTATTATTCTATTTTGTCCAATATTGGTGTAAACTGTCCTTGGGGAGGATTTATAACGATGAACGAAAATTTCTACATAAATACCCAAACAATCAAAGAAAGAACAATAATAAAAACAAAGTCTTTTGATTTTTCTGTCGTCTATATTAATAGTGGAACAGGCAAATATATACAAAATCAAACGATTGATATCTTTCTTCCACATTCCATTTTTTTACTCTCGAAAGAGACTGAATTATCAATTACTCCTACCACTAAAATTGTTTGTACAATAACAGAAATACACTTTAAATCAAATTTACTGGAAGATCGTAAAACATTTTCACAAGCAATTCAATTTCTTCAACCCTTCGCTGATAAGATTAATTACTGTACATGCCTAACTCTTTCAAGTGCGAATAATCATGGTATTTATCCTTTCCTAGATATCATCGCGAATGAATATCAGGATATTAAACCATTATCTTTATTTATCATTCAAAATACCTTAGCTTCATTAATTGTCTACATCGCAAGAATTTATAATTTAACGACATTTGAAGATGAAACTAAGAAAGTTACTACCAAAGCAAATTTAATTGAACACGTAAAAACTACAATTGAGAATAATTATAGTCAACAAATATCACTAGATACCATAGCAAAACAGTATTATGTAAATCCCAGTTATTTAAGTCACTGTTTCAAAAAGAAGGTTGGTATTTCATTAACTGATTTCTTAATTACCACGAGAATCAATCAAGCAAAGCTATTATTACTTGATACGGAAGAACTAATTATTGATATCGCAAGTTCATGTGGTTTTAATACCATCGCTCACTTTAATACTTGTTTTAAAAAGTTGGAGCATGTCACCCCAACTGAGTTTAGAAATAAATATAAAATTCGAAGTAGAACTTTTCTATAAAAAACAAGCCCTAAGGCTTGTTTTATTTATTAGCAAGATGGTATGCTACATCGACAATCATATCTTCTTGTCCACCTACCATTTTTCTTTTTCCTAATTCCTCTAAGATATCTACAACTGTAATACCATATGTATCTGCAGCACGTTTAGCATGTAATAAGAAACTTGAATAAACACCTGCATAACCAAGCATTAGTGCAGCCGCATCAATTTGTTGAGGACGTTGAAGAAGTGGACGTACAATATCTTCTGATGCTACTAATAATTTCTTGAAATCTAGTTTGTTTTCAATATTTAAACGATTTAAAACAGCACTTAATACTTCTAACTGACAGTTACCAGCACCTGCACCAAGTCCACAACACGTTGCATCAATATAATCAACACCACTTTCAATTGCAGTGATTGAATTTGCAATCGCTAAACCTAAGTTATTGTGTGCATGAAATCCTACTGGTACATGACATGCTGCTTTAACAGCTTCAATTCTTTCTTTAACTTCATTCGGTGTTAAGTGTCCTGCTGAATCTGCTAGATTGATATAATCAACACCATTTTCTTCAAATATCTTTGCTTGTTCAACTATTTTTTCTGGCGATGCCATATGCACCATCATTAAAAACCCAACCGTAAACATTCCTTTTTCTTTAGCATATTTTATGTGTTCAATTGCTACATCTGCTTCCGTAACGTGTGTTGCGATTCTTACAACTCTAGCACCTGCTTCATATGCTTTTTCTAAATCTACAATTGTACCAATTCCTGGTAAAAGTAACACTCCGATTTGGGCATTCTTCACAACTTCACTTGCTGCTTTTACAAGTTCTAATTCATCTGTTGTCGAAAATCCATAATTAATTGATGAACCTGCTAAACCATCACCATGGCTTATTTCAATAATATCTACGCCTGCTTCATCAAGTGCTGCTGCAACACTTCTTACTTGTTCTACTGTATAACTATGACTTACTGCATGACTACCATCACGCAATGTCGTATCAACTACTTTCAACATCTTTATTTACCAAACCTTTCTTTCGCAATCTTTTCTGCAACCTCAATTGCTGCAGAATTGATAATATCTAAATTACCTGAATATGTTGGTAAAAAGTCTCCTGCACCTTCTACTTCAACAATTACTGTTACTTTATTGCCCGAAATCATTGGTTCAGTTCTTAAACGATAACCAGGTACATATTTTTGAATTTGTTTAACAATATCATGTACAGAGGCTGTAATTTTTTCCAAATCCGGATTTTTTACAATTGAATAAATTGTATTAGTCATAATAATTGGAGGCTCTGCAGGATTTAAAATAATAATCGCTTTCCCTTTTTTAGCTCCACCAATTTTTTCCAACGCATTTGATGTCGTTTCAGTAAATTCATCAATGTTTGCTCTTGTACCAGGTCCTGCACTCTTTGAAGAAATACAAGATACAATTTCAGTGTATTCACTTTCTGCTGCACGATGTATAGCATAGGCAATAGGTACCGTAGCTTGTCCACCACATGTAACCATATTAAAATTATCTTCATCTGTTAATTGATCTAAATTTACACATGGAACAACATAAGAACCTACTGCAGCAGGTGTCATATCAAGTACAATTTTATTTGCTGCTTTTAATAAAGGGGCATTTTTCATATGTGCCTTCGCACTTGTCGCATCAAAGACAATTTTGATTTCATCGTCTTTAATAATATCTTCAATACCATTCAATGATGTTTCAAACCCAAGGCTTTGCGCTCTTTTGATTCCTTCAGATTCTACAATACCCACCATCATTTTCATTTCTAAGTAATCATTCTTCATTACTTTATACATTAAGTCTGTCCCGATGTTACCTGGACCGATTATTGCAACTTTAACTTTATTCATCTTTTCTCCTCAATTTTTCGCCAATCTCTTCTATTGCCATTAAATCATTCTCTTTTGATATAAAATCATCATTAAATTTACAATTTGAAACACCATAAAAAGCAAGTTCTTCCCACTTCATATGTTCAATAAAAATTTCATTAATAAATGTTTTTAACAAATTAAATGAACTGCCATCACCAGCAGCTGTTGCTAAAACTATGAATTTCTTCTTTGGATAATCATAGTTGTATTTTTTACCTATTGCATGGAACCGATCAATCAACAATTTCATCGTTCCACTAAAGAAACTAAAATAAATTGGTGAAGCAAATACAATACAATCACTTTGCATTATCTCATCTAAGATTTCATTCAGCCCATCTTCTTGAACACAAAATTTATCTTTTAGATAAACACATGCATTGCAGTCTTTACATGGATTTATTTGAACTTCGCAAAGATTGATACACTTGATATCATGATTACCCTTCTTCAGCCCACATAAAAACGCATCAACGATTCTTTTTGTATTTCCTTTGTTTTTTTCACCACTCACAAGTACAAGTATTCTCATTTTGTCTACCATAAACATTGAAATTGTAGCATATTATCATAATCTATTATATTTGTATTTATCTATATTATTATCTTATTTTTAGAATTTATACCTAATTCACCTTTTTATGCACATAAAATAAGCAGTAGCTATCAATTGATAACTACTACTTAACAAGAAGGGCACTATAATTATATTCAGCTAACTTTTATATTTGAATATCAAGATAAATATTTTTTATAAATCTTCAATCCCATTGATTTCTTCAATTTTAAAAATTAATGAAATCATATTACATCCATTACTTTTTACTCGATTGTTTCCTATATAATAATCAAAAATTACATTGAATTTATCTTTTGTGTCCGCTTTAATATAGTTTTCTTTCCCATTGCTCAAATCAATAATAATTTCATTGCTTTCCTTACAAAGAATCGCTTCGTCAGAATTTTCTCTAATTGCCCAAATTAAATCACTAATATTGTCAGTTTGAATATCAGAATGTATTTGTGAAAGACTTATAATAATTTTATTATTTTCTAATCTGCACTTTGATAAATTTTTGTTATCAATTGCCCGGCTTTGTATCCATATAATACAGTTTCCTAACGTATCCACACTTTTGGGAATTGATAATTCACACAGTGAATTTGATGAAAAGGCATATCCTTCAATTTTTTTTAAATGTTCTGGTAGTGTTACTTTTTTAAGTCGATTATTGGCAAATGCATGATCACCAATAGTTGTAACTGTATCGCTAAATTCTATTGCCCTTAGTAGACAGTCATAAAACATATAAGAAGGTATATATTTTACTAACTTTGTAAATACAGCCTTTTCAATCATATTATTTTGGAAGACTTTGCCATTTCCTTTTAATTCTAAATTACTTCTAACTTCTACATTACTAATTAAATTATTTTTAAAGGCATATTCTCCAATGATTCTTAATGTTGCTGGCAATATTAAATCACCTGAAATTAAACAACTTTCAAACACACCACTACCAATGCTATAAATTGATGTGGGTAGTTTCAATGTTTTGATTCGATTCTTATAGAAAGCATATTCTCCAATAACACTGACTCCACTCCCAAAATCAATATACTCTATCAAATTATTCGCAAAGGCATACGATTCAATTTCTTCGACTGTTCTTGGAATTGAAACCATCGTAATACGTTTCGCAAAAAATGCTTTATCACCAATCTTCGTAACAGCTATTCCTTTTATTACCGGGGGAATATCTACACTAAAACCTCCAATTAACTCATTGTAGTCTTTTATTGTCCCCGTTTTGCTATCGAATTTAAATGCCTTTTCGTCTGTGTATTCTTTTTTTCTACCATAACTCATCTGCATATACGCTCAAGTTCTTATAAATACGTAATATTCTAAGTCTTATTCTATCTATACGTTTATTCTTACTTGAGACCTCTCCCTTTAATTTCACCTTTAAATGCTTACTATTTTCTAAAATATACTTTCTTTTATTTGCTATCAAAAAGTACACTTTTTGATAGCAAATAAAACCAAAAAAAAAGTATATAAAATACATTTTAAGTGTTAAAAAATTATTATTTTTATGTAATTTATTCAGTAATTCCTAGTAAATTGACACAGTATACTATTTTCATTATAATAATAGTGTAAATGCATACTTTTTCAAAAAGTGTAGTTAATGATAATTTCACTCATAAACACGTCTATTCTAGATGTGTTTTATTTTTTTTATTCTTCTATATAATGTCGCTTCTGACATTCCTGATTTCTTCTTCAATTCTTTGAATGAAATCTTTCCTTCTTTCCATAAAAGAATGTCTTCTGCTAAATTCTTGGGATCTTTAAGTCGTGGTCGCCCAAATTTCACACCTCTACTTTTTGCAGATCGTATGCCCTCCGCCTGTCTAGATTTTATATTTTCTCTTTCGTTTTCGGCGACAAAAGAAAGCAATTGTAATACTAGATCACTAATAAAGTGTTGTATTAAATCTTGATTTTCGCCTCTATTCAAGATTGGCATATCTATAACATGAATTTGAACCTTCAATTCTTTTGTCAAGAATCTCCACTGTTCCATGATTTCTTGATAATTTCTACCTAATCGATCAATGCTTTTTATAACTATAACATCTTTTGGTTTCAAGCAGCGAACCATTTTTTTATATGCTGGTCGATCAAAGTCTGCACCACTTTGTTTATCAATAAAAATTTTACTAATCTCTAATCCTGATTGAATCAATTCATCGAGTTGTCGATTTTCGTTTTGACTTTTAGAAGAGACTCGGACATATGCAACGTTCTTCATTTTTCCCTCCTCTCATTTATTATATTATCTATAAAACCAATTTATTTTACTTTTGTTAGCAATGCTGATTATATTTGGAATTTCCAATTTTCAGCACCTGTATAGTACACTTGTTTACTTATGATTTCCATTTATATAATCTATTCCCTAATTTCATTAAAAAAAACGCCCCTATAGTTGTTAAAATCTTCTACTATAAGAGGTGTTTTCATTTTGTTATACTTTTTTACTAGTAGCTAATTTCATCTTTAAGCGTGCAATTTCATCCGCAAATCGTTGAATTCTTGCCCCAACTTTTAGACAAGTATCATTATCCATACCTATACTTAATGTTCCACTAGCTGTATGAACACGTAACACACCTTCTATTGTACCTTTTTTAACAGATACTTTTTCAATCTTAGAAAGTGATATAGCTTGAACTGTTTGCCCGTTAAATCCTTTTCTTGCAAAGATAAGACGTTTTGTAGTTATAGCATAACCATAATATCCTTCATTTGCACCCGTTTTCAATGAGAAGTTGTTACCCATAAAACAAATTAATACTTTTTCATCTGGTTTTAGTGAAGCAAGAATTAAATTGAAACAAGACTTAATTAAATTATCATCTGCGCCTTGGCCATAACCATGTTGAATAGCGTATTCAAGCATAGCTTCAGGACTATTTAATAACTCAATTCTCTTTTCTTTCTTAGGTTCTTCCACTTCTTCAAAGATTGTGAATTTTCCTGCTGCAGTTTTATGATCATCAACATATTGTGGTTGAGCAATTGGCGCTTTAGTAATTGGTTTTGCCATTGGTCTTTCAATTGGTTCTTGAACTCTTTGTTTTTTAGGAAGTGGTGGAAGTTCTTCGTCTTCCTCATCTTCCTCATCTTCATCTTCCTCTTCAACAAGAAAGAGTGATTTAAGCTTACTTTCTTTCTTTGGTTTTTGCTTCTTAATAGGTTTCACTACTTCTGGCTCATCTTCAATTTCTTCTTCATCATATTTTGAAGCATATTTATCTCTATTCAAATTGGATAACACAATGAAAATGATAAAAAATACAAGAACTACCCCTACATTAATTAAAATCCAATATTTCATTTGTGAAGTAAAGATATCTAAGAAAACGGTAATAATTACTAGAACCGCCCGATAAGAAACTCCTAATCGAAGATTTAATGCTTTAAGTATTGAATCTAATAGTGGAGAAACGAGTACAGCGCATGAAAATGCCATTGTTGCCCCTACATAAGAATTAGTTCCACCTAAACAAATAAAGACACCAATTGCAATACATGCAAATGAACACAGATAACGAATCACAACGGATACTATAGGTAGAATGCTGTTGGTTTTTTCACTCATTGAAAGCCTCCTCGTAATATCTTAATTATTTGATAATTTAAGCTGAACGTTGTACAGCTCTTAATTGTTTTTCAATTCCACGTTTAATCATTGTAGAGCCTGAACCAAAATCAATTGAGTAACCCGCTCTAGTTTCTACAATTCTTGTAGCACCTAATTCTGACAACATGGATAATTTTAAGTTGGAATTATCGAATACTTGGATAGTAAGACGGTTAATTGATGCATGAAGCATTTTGATATTCGCAGTACCACCCATTGCTTCAATGGTTGTATCCACATAGCGCCTAGATGATCCACTATTGAATAAATCTAATGCCAAGTATTTAAAATAGATACGTGTCACTAGGAAATAAATAAGGAAACTTGCTACTCCAACAATCAAAATTGTATAGATAACATGACTATAGTTCGCATTACGTGCAAAGTTTAAAAATTCAAATAAATTACCCGGCAGTGCAACTGTTACATTTCCGGTATAACTAAATCCCAGCGCAACTTTCGCCGCCTGGAATAAACCAAACAACATACCCGTATACATGATATGAAACACAAACAAGAGTGGACATATAAGAATTAATGCAATTTCTAATGGCAATAACGTTCCCATTAGTATTGATACTAGTGTTGCTAGTATGAAAAATAAGCGAATTCTTCTTTTTTCCATCTTATCTGTATAGATTGAATAAACAGCCCAAATTAAACCAGGTACCGCAAACATATTCAAAACATAGTAAGGAGTAATGAAACGACCTGCAGTACTTGGAACTAAATTCTGTGCAACCATTGTTGTCCAAATAGATACATCTCCAACAACACTTTCACCTACCATATTAATCCAAGAACCACCTAAGCTTCCATACCAAAATGGCTGACGAATAAAACTTCCAAGACCAAACACCGATAAGACACGATCCATAACCCCATAAACGAAGATATTAATTGGATTTGATATATCACTCGCAATAAATGCTGATATTTGATCTAAACTTTGAAATAAGTAACTCCAAGCTAAACTTACAAGGAAAGCTGCCGCAATTGCATAAACGAAATTCAACAACATCCCCCAAGTATCACGATCCACAAAGGCAAACAATCCATAAGAAGATTTACTTCTCGATTGTTGATATGCTAAACGTGTGGTTATTGTAATAATGATAACACCGACCAATCCTGTTTGAATTGGATAATGTATTTTACCTGCAAAAGCTGTTAATTGTGAAGATGGCAAGGAAATACCAAACAATGACGAAAATGCTGTTTGTGGTAATGTTTCACCTGCAAAAAATATTGTGAAGATAATAAAGGTAAAATACCCTAGTAAACCTATTAATATCGTCACAATTCCATTACTTTTTCTTGACACTAAACGCAGGAAGAAAAAGAATGGAAAATAAATCACAAGAAATATCCCAATTCTTGTAATTGCTTCCGCAAACATGATGACATATTGATTATTTATTGTCCAATATGGATTAAACACTGGATTTGTCAGTAAGTTTCCTATCCCTAGTAATAGAATCGCAAGAAAAAGCATTTTTAATGGTTGTTGTAAGACTTCGAAAAATGAATGCCATCTCTTCATACGATCACCTCGGAAATTATCATACCATTTTTATAGTTTCTATTCAATGTGCTCATAAGCACCCATCCTAATGCGTTTAATTATTTTTTCATATACACTTATCATGATTTCTTCACTAACCCAAAGTTCAATTTCATCAAAATCTATCCATTTTAAGGCACTATTCTCATCTTCTTTGATTGATAATTTATCATTTTCATCAGCTTCAAACAAATATGTAAGATTATAATGGCGATGTTCTTTCACCAATTGTTCATTTTTCACATGCTCTTGAACGGGTAAATCGTCCAATGAAATGAGATTTGAAATGCGTTTGACAGAAGATAAACCGGTTTCTTCCAAAACTTCTTTTTCCGCTACATGTTTAGAATCAGCATCTCCATCATTATGTCCACCAGTCCAAGAATACGATTGATAAATATTATGGAAAGCCATGAGAACCTTATTATGTTCTTTATTTACCACAAACCCAGTGCTTGTTAAATGTCCATCCAAACATTCACGATACAATACATTGGGATGTTTCATACAAAATGCAATGATTGTTTCCTTTGCGATTTTTTCTTCCTTATCAAAAGGTGTGTAATCTTCAATTTCTTTCAACCATTCCATTAAAATAAACTCCTTAATCTTTCAATATAAGAAACTTCACGATACCTTGCCATCTTCACACTTTTTTTACTAAGTTGACATATTACTTCATGTGCACCATCAAGTGATTGACTATCTGAGTCCGTACATAAAAGTGCCCCACTTAAATCTTCTGCTACCAGTTTCACGATTGAATCTTCTTTTAATACAATAGGTGATCCAAGTGATTGAAATTCACGATGATGAATTCCTGCTATCTCTGCAATTTGAATAACGGGTAATCCTTCTTGAATAACCGCTCCTTGAACAGAACGATTATAAGCAGTAGACCCAATTTGCGTACAAACACAAATGCCCGTTCCACGGTAGGTTTCAAGCTTTTTATCATTGACATAGATATCTAGTAATTGTGTACGACGACTATTCTCAACTCGCATTTCATTCAATGCATAGACTTTCATTTTTGAATTATCAATTGTAATTTCAAGTAATTGTGATTCGACAACTTTAACTTCTTTTGTCATTACATCTTCAATACATTGTTCAATCTCATCATTACGGTAATCGGTAAAGAAACCAAGTGTTCCTGCATGTATTCCTATGAAATGTGTCTTATCTAAATTATTTAAATAGTGATGTACTGCATACAAAAAGGTACCATCACCACCTACTGTAAAACATAGATCTGGATTCGTTTCATCCCATATTAATTTATTTTCTAATTTTTCTTTTAATAACGCAGCCACTTTTTTTGAGTTTTCCTCTGGGCGAGTAACTATAGTAAATGTCTTCATGATATCACGTCCTTATGTATGCTATTATATCATAGAAGGATGTGAAGCTATGCAATCAAAACTCGAAGTAGAGTATAAAACACTATGCACCAAATCCCAATTTGACCGACTGCTTAATCTTTACCCAGACCATGAAACAATAATCCAAACAAACACATACCTTGATTCAATTCCATCATTAAGAGGGAGTGGTATGGCAATGCGAATTCGTCAAATTAATGATAAGTATTATTTCACACTTAAGATTCGTGAAGTACGAGGCAATGAAGAAATCGAATTCGAAATACCTAGCTTTTCTCTCGAATATCCACCTGTTCAAAATATTTTACACAAGTACCATATTCCCCCTGTTCAAGAGGCAGGCGTTCTTGTAACAACACGTCATCTTGTAAAATTACAAAATGCCGAATTGTGTCTGGATAAGAATGAATATAATGGTAATATTGATTACGAAATAGAATATGAGTTAATCGATCCTGATGTAGATACCCTTGAAGAATTCAAGAAAATCTTGCATGAGGCAAATATCACCTATATCCCAAATAAAAAATCAAAAATACAACGCTGTTTAGAAACGAGGTAAAAGCGATGAAATGTGCAATCTTTTGTGCCAATGGTTTTGAAGAATGTGAAGCTTTATTAGTTGTTGATTTACTACGTAGAGCTAATATTGAAATTGAAATTATTTCAATGAACGATGAATTGGAAGTGTTGAGTTCTCACAATGTAAAAGTAATTGCTGATGAATGCTTTATGGATGCAAACTTCCGTGAATATGATGCCCTTATTCTTCCAGGTGGACTCCCTGGCACTACCAACCTACAAGCAAACGAACGACTTGCATCAATTCTTTTAAAACATGCTGAACAAGGAAAACTTCTATGCGCAATTTGCGCAGCACCAAGTATCCTTGGACATTTAGGAATCCTTGATGGTAAACATGCAACTTGTTTCCCTACTTTTAAAGACAAATGTACTGGTGCTCTTTTAAGTGAAGATAAAGTTGTCCAAGATGGAAATATTATAACTGGCAAAGGATTAGGAGCTGCAATCGAATTTGCTTGCAAAATTATCGAAAATTTAAAAGACAAGGAAACTGCTGATACAGTTTTAAAACAAATCCAATATTAATATGATTATTGAAATTAAAAATGAAGATCAAAAAGAATGTATTACACGTTCAATCTTAGATCAATTACCAGATTGGTTTGGTATTCAAGAAGCTATTGATGAATATGCAATTGACTCACGTCAGTATCCTTTTTGGATAGCCTCTGAGAATGAACAAACTGTTGGCTTCATTTCATTAAAAGAAACTAGTCCTTACACATGTGAAATTTATGTTATCGGAGTACTTCCAAATTATCATGGTAGGAAAATTGGTACACAACTTTTTGAGGCTTTCAAATCATATGCCAAAGAAAAAAATTATTCATTTATTCAAGTTAAAACTGTCAAACAAGGTATTTATTCTTACTATGATAAAACAAACCAATTTTATCAACATCTTGGATTCAAAGAACTAGAGGCTTTTCCAAAATTATGGGATGAAAAAAATGTTTGCCAAATTTATATTCAAAGTATTTAAAAGTTGAAAGCACTTTAATGGCTTTCTTCTTTTTTATTTACTACGATGAATATAAAGAAAAGAGGTTTTTAAAATGAAAACAAATGAACCTAAAGTAGTCCCTTTTATTACATTTTGTGGTCAAGCAAAAGAAGCAGTAGAATTCTATACTCAACAATTCCCAAATTCGCAAATTATCTCGATTGCCTATTTTGAAAAAGGTGACCGTGGTGTTGAAGGAGAAGTATTAACTGCAGTATTTGAAATCAATGGGCTTCAGTTCATGGCTATGGATATGGAAAAAGAATACTGTCCACAAACTTCATGGGCAACATCATTCTATTATGATTGCGATAGTGAAAATGAGTTTGACAAATTGTTTGAAGCACTCGCAAAAGATGGAACTGTTTTAATGGGACCTGAACCTGTTGAAACTTCAAGTTCAATGATTAAAAAATGTGCTTGGATTACCGATCGCTTTAATGTGACTTGGCAACTAATTTATCAATAAAAGAATCAAATTAATAATTCTAAGAATCTACTTAAAACCTTAAAAGATTTCAATCGAAATCTTTTTTTATTTATTACTTGACTCTACCATAATGATATACTTTAAACTAAAGATGAGCTCAAGGAGGACCTCCCATGTTAAAGATTTCAGACTTTTCTAAATTGTCTCACATCAGTATTAGAATGCTTCGTTTTTATGATGAACAAGGCCTATTGAAACCAAGTGAAGTTAAAGAAAATGGTTATCGGTATTACGAAGCAACGCAACTCATGACTGCGTTACACATTCATTACTTAAGCTATCTTGGATTTACTACAAATAAAATACGAAAAGTACTATCAACTTATCAAGATGGAAAAGATATTGTAGATTATCTTAAAATCCATCTTGAAGAGTTACGAGATGAACAGACAACACTTATAGAAAAAATTGATTCTTTGACAAAAACCATTGATAAAATTAAACAGGAGGATACATTAATGAATTATCAAGTTGAAGTTAAAGAAATACCTGGAAAGATGATGATGTGTAAACGTGCTATCATTCCAACTTATCAAGATGAAGGTTTACTTTGGAAGGAATTAATGCGTGAAATTCATGAAAATAATTTGAACGTAAATATTCCAAATGACAGTACATGTATGGCTGTATTCTATGATGATGGCTACAAGGATAAAGATGTCGACGTTGAAATTAGAATCGCTGTTGAAGGAAAGTATAGTGATACTCCAACAATTAAGTTTAAAGAAATTCCATCCGTTAAGGTTGCTTCTGTAACCTATAATGGTGGTTATGAGCATATTACTGAAGTATGCATTCATATTGCAAATTGGATTTCTGAACATGGTCTAGAAATTTGCGGACCTGATTTTTCTATCTATCATGTTGGTTTTTCGCAAACCAATGATCCAACTAAGTTTGTGACTGAAATTTGTTACCCCATAGCTTAGTCAGCAGTAAAAAATAGCACTTCATTTAGTGCTATTTTCTTTTATACCGTATGTCTATGCAACGTTTAATATCATTAATTATTTCCTGATCTTCCACTTCAATCATAAGCCATTTCTGTCCCATGCCTTCCTGTGTATTTTCATATAAATTTTGCATATATGGAGTAAATGTCTTATATTCAGTTTCAAATTGCATTTTTTCTTTTTGACCTACTACCACAAGAACAATGAAGTATCCATCCAACGGATAACAACGACATAATGCCCTCCCTGATTTCTTAAAACTAATATTCCAACCATAAGGACAACATTTACTGAATTCAAAAATAGGTTTAATCTCATATTCTGCTATCATATAGTTAATAAAATCATCCCAATTTTTATTACGCACATATTCGCTATAATCATACAAACATGGTTCTTGATTACTATCTTCTTTATTCCACATTTATTTTTTAACCGGATGACGGATAACCGTTTTTAAATTTTCTGGTTTTGTCTTACGTGGATCACCTAAATAAATTTCATGATGCTTACGTATTTCAAAATCTTCCACATATCCTGACTCATTTACAAAATCTACAAGTTTTGCGATTGTTGCTGGCTCATCATCATAGGGACCTAAATGTAGAATTTGAGCGCATAGACCTTCTTCGAATTCAACAAGTCGAACTTTTGAAATATCAAGTTGTGGTTTCTTTTTCAATAAAACTTCTTTTGCTTTTTCTAGTACTTCTGGTGTTACAAAATCCGGTTGGCGTATCATTGAAGTCCAAAGAAAATTGTCCTTATTTAGAAACCCTTCTCCTTTGAATTCCTCATTCTCTGTCCACCATAATCCTTCTAGTGGCAAAACCACATAATCAAAATATCCTTCCGGTGTGTTACCAGACATCTTTGTCATTTTAATGGCATATGATAATCCATAAAGTATTTCCAACGCTTCACTATATTCTTTTGATGTATTGGGATTTCCCTTTCCATCCACCATTAAGAATTTCATTTTTGGAATTTGAATAATTTCTGGTTTTGTCTTTGGTATATAATATTGTTTTTCTAACTTTTTATAATCTACCGCTGTCATATTATCCTCCTCTATTTATAGATTTTATTTAATTTTTCTATTTCTATTTTTATAAAATCTCTTACCTCTTTTGGTTCGATTACCTCAATGCCACCACCAAAAGACAAAATATAGCCAAGCAACCATTGATCAACAGGTAGCTTCGTCTTAACAAGCATATATTCTTCATATTCTTCTATATCATCACGATGAAATTCTTCATAAATTCTTATTCGCTGTCCTTTGCCTGCCTTAAATGTAATTTCCTTTAAGGCACAGAAAGTATCAGATTCTATCTCCGGTGGAATTAAATTTTCTTCAAATTGTTCATCTAACATAATTGCCTTTTGTATTCGAAATAACTTGAATGTTCGATAGTCTTGTTTCAATTCACAATATGCTTGTAGATACCAAGATTTTCCCTTGAATACAAGTCTTGCCGGTTTCACTATACGTTCAGTCAAATTACTTACTGCATCATAATAATTTAATTTTATATATCTTTTTGAGAGGATTGCCTCTCTTAAAATATCAAATTTTTGGGTTTCTTCTTTATCCATTCCCCAACCACCCAAATCAACTTGAATCCAATCTTTACCACCTTTTTGAAATAAACTCTTTAATTTTAAAATTAAATCATCTACTTGATTTGATGTGACTTGAATGTTTTCTAAAGCCATGAGAATTTTATCTTGTTCACTTGATGAAAGTAATGTTTTATTTAAAACATAGCCTTCCATAAGTGATATCCCACCACCTTTTCCTTGTGTTGCATACACTGGAATCCCAGCCAAAGTAAGTGCATCAATGTCCCGATAAATCGTTCTTACGGACACTTCAAAATCTTCTGCTAGATCTTTGGCAGATACTTTTTTTTCATCCATCAATCGATTGATAATCTTAAATAAGCGCTCTGTTGACATATGTTATACCTCACTATTAATTATATAGCAGAAAGTTGACATCCCATGTCAACTTTCTTATGAAAATAATATTATTCTTTTTCATTCAAACAAAAAAGCCGAGTTTATCGGCTTATAAATTTGCTTTTCTTGCTTGGCTGTGTTGAAATTTTCGCGGAATTATATATAATTTTTCGTCTTTTATAAATCGATAACCTGTTTGCTTAAACCAAAATGGAACTCCTTTTTCATGGCATTGTCTACGTACATCTAATATCCAATCATAGTTACATGGTCTTGCTTCATATCCAGATTCGCCACCACAGACAACCTGTACAATTGTATTATCTAAATATTTTGAAAAATCTACTTTTTCTAACATTGGTTCACAAATAATACTTTTCTTCTTAATTGGAAGTTCTTTAAAAATAGGTAAACGCTCATCCGCACGCTTTTGATTTTCACAAGTTACCGCAATCCATACATTATCATATCCATCATTCCAATCATTTGGTAAGTGTTCTTTAATTCTTTCTGGACGTTTGGTGATAAAGAAAAATTCGCAGTCACTTCGTTCTTTCATCATTGCCCATGCTTCATCACGCCACTCATCTGCTTCTTCTACAAAAAAGTCAGATGAAAAACACGTCCAAACCATAGAACCTGATTTGATTTTATATTCACCTTTTCTAGTCTTTTGAATTGGCGCATTGAATGTACTTGTTTTATGCACATTCTCAGAATCCATTCTCCCATGTCTTGCATCACCACGGAACATATAACAATTCAAGCAACCTTCACTTTTTTTATGACAACCATGCCATAGATTCCACATTTTACCCATTGATTATCCTCTAAAATTTTCAGCCATTTCTTTAGACAAATCTTTACATAGATATAGTAAATCTTCTCTTACATCTTTACGATCTTTCCAAGATCTTTGATCCCATTCTTCTTTTGTCAAATCATCGCCACCATAAATCAAAGCAATATAATTAACTTTTCTAAATTGAGTTAGTGCTAATAAACCAGCTTGTTCCATCTCAACCATAAGACAATTCTCTTTACTACGCAGTTGAATTTTATCTTTTGTTTCACGATAAAATGCATCTGTTGTCCAAACTTTTCCCGTTACATACTCGATGTTATTTTTGTCCAAATAATTTTGTGTAAATGTTAGAATTTCTTCATTCGCATAAACCTCACGGCTTGGTTTCATATAGTGATAGGATAAACCATCATCTCTTACAGCTGCATTAATGACTACAATTTTCCCTACCGTAATATCAGGATGCAATGATCCAGCACCACCACAGAAAGTAATTTGTTTTGAGCCTAGTGCGATACATTCTTCAACTTCGCCACCGCAACCTGCACCACCAACATATCCTTTTACAACAAGACAATCTTCAGTGATGAATTTATAGAGATAGACTTTATTTTCTCCTTCTATCACTTCATATAATTCCAGTTTTCCTTCATCCACTAATCGATCGATTACCTCATGAAAAAAGCATACAACTAGTCTTTCTGGAAACGGTTTATATTTATCTACTAGGATTGAAGGATTTATAAATGCTACTTCATTTTCATCAAATTCAAGAATTGGAAATTCTTTTTTAATACCATTTATCTTTTGAAATTTTTCTTTTGTCAAAATGTATTGATGACAATTAAATTGTTTATTTAATGCTTCCGCATTATATATTGAATCACACGTATATTCGTATCCTGTTTTAAGAATTACATTCTTTGAGCGATTATTTTCTAGAAAGTGTTCCACCCATAACATATCAATGCCAACATCATTAAAAAGATATTCATGAAGTCGACTCACTGCCTCTGTCATAATTCCTTGACCCCAGTAATCTTTATTCAAACAATACCCTAGCATTCTTTGATCTAGTTCCTTGTATGCATCTAGTTTTTTGTTATGCGCTGCAATTGAACCAATTGCTTTATTGTTTGATTTACAAACAACTGCATATTCTTGATTGCTTTCAATAAATTGTTGAAGAATTTGTTTAGATTCTTCAATAGATTTATGGGGTGGCCAACCTGCGAATTCACCTAAACCCTCCATGGATGCATATCCAAAAAAATCATCGATGTCAGATTCTTTCCATGGCCTCAACCATAACCTTTCGGTTTCAAGTGTTTTCATCTTGTTCCCCCTGTTTTCTTTATAACTATTTTATTTTTAATTTTTGATAATTACTTACATCATCTTTATTTGTACTACTTCTTGGAAAGAAAATATAGTATTCTCCATTTTCTTTATAAATATCCCCTCGATTTAAGTCGTTCTTATTTTCATGAACTTTTGATAAATTTATTTCTACACAGTAATTTGGATTATTAAGATATTCTTTTCTTCTTTGTTCACTCCAGCTGTTACTTGGACTTTGAGCATTATGTGTGATGTAGTATCTACCTTCCCAGTATAAAACATCACCATCTTTTAAGTCGATACCATCCCAACTATTACCTTTACCAAAAACTGCTGTAACAAAATCTTTATCAATAACAGTTGAAACAAATTTATTATCAATTGTAAATCCACTCGTTGTATTTTCTACACCAGGGTTCTCTGGAACATCCGTTGGACTTCCACCCGTGGTATCCCCATGTTTGCTACAACTTACTTTAGTACCTTTAATTGTGATATTTTGATTCCCATCTGGACAAACTTTACCACCTGTATAATAACCATTGTTATTTTGTGCTAATTCATCCAAGGTTGTAATTACTGTATCCTCATCTTGTGCTTTTGAAATAATTAAAGCTCGTTCTACCAGTTTCCGATTTGATTCACATGTTCGTGCTTTTGATTCTTCAATGTATCCTGTGATTTGTGGTACTAATAATAAAGCCAATACTGCTAATACTGCTATTACCACAATCAACTCAATGAGTGTAAACCCTCTCCTTCTCATTTAGTCCCTCCTACTTGGTCTATTGTCTATTCTAGAATAAGTTTATTTAATGAATTCTTCAATTATTACTATCTTATTCTTATTGCTTTTTTATAAATGTGTCCAATACTTAATCATATTGGAATTTTATTTAAGTTATTAATCTAGTTAATAATTTACCCAGTATTAAAAGTCTATTCATAAATAAAACCTGATTTATCAGGCTTTATTTAACTTGCGTTCCAATTGGTAAGTCTTGAATACTTAATACTTCTATTTGTTTATCAGTTGCCCCTGCAAGAATCATACCTTGTGATTCCACTCCACGTAGATTAGCTGGTTTTAAATTAATAATGACACACACTTTTTTACCTACCATATCTTCTGGTTTATAGCTCGTCGCAATTCCGGAAACGATTTGTCTTACTTCGCCTCCAATATCAATTTGAGAAACAAGAAGTTTATCTGCTTTTGGATGTTTTTCACATGATATTACTTGTCCTACAACCATTTCAACTTTCGCAAAATCTTCAATTGTAATTTCTGGCAGTTTAGACACCTTAACTTGTGGTCTTACTGTCTCAGCTTCAATTTTTTCTAACATTTCTTTTTCATCTAAGCGAGCAAATAAAATTTCTGGTTTATCGGTTACATGAATACCTTGTTCAAGATTCCCAAATTCAAGAATTGAGTCATAGTCTTTTTGATTAGTATTCAATTGATTTAAAATCTTTTCTGATGTTTCAGGTAAGAACGGTTTAATTAATACTGCCGCAATACGAATGCTTTCTAATAAATTATAAAGCACTGTTTTTAAACGTTCATGTTGAGCTTCGTCTTTGCCTAAAGTCCATGGTGTCGTTTCATCAATATATTTGTTACTTCTTCTTAATAATGTAATGATTTCATCAATTGCATCTGCAACTTTTAATTCATCCATTTTCTTATTAACTTTGCTTACTGTTTCTTTTGCGACTTGAATTAATTCATCATCAAATTCACCTTTACAGTTTGTATTCTCAACTAGACCGCCAAAATACTTATTGCTCATCGTAATTGTACGATTGACAAGATTTCCAAAAATATTCGCAAGATCTGAGTTAATGCGTTCAATCATTAGTTCGTAAGTAATCGTTCCATCTTGTGCAAATGGCATTTCATGCAACATGATATAACGCACTGCATCAACACCAAAGTAACGACATAAATCATCCGCATAAATTACATTTCCTTTTGATTTACTCATCTTGCCTTCACCTACAAGTAGCCAAGGATGACCAAATACTTGTTTCGGCAATTCAATATCTAATGCCATCAACATAATTGGCCAATAAATTGTATGGAAACGTAAAATATCTTTACCAATTAAATGTACATCTGCCGGCCAATACTTTTTGAATAGCTCATCATGATTACCATCTAAATCAAACCCTAATCCAGTAATATAGTTTGTAAGTGCATCAATCCAAACATAAACAACATGTTTAGGATCGAAATCTACCGGAATTCCCCATTTAAATGATGTACGAGAAACACACAAATCTTGTAATCCTGGTTTGATAAAATTGTTTACCATTTCATTTTTACGTGATTCTGGTTGAATAAAGCTAGGATGATCTTCAATATGCTTCATTAAACGATCAGCGTATTTACTCATTTTAAAGAAATATGCTTCTTCTTTTGCGATTTCTACATCACGACCACAATCAGGGCATTTACCATCAACCAGTTGTGATTCTGTAAAGAAAGCTTCACATTGCTTGCAATACAATCCCTCATATTCTGATTTATAGATATCACCTTGTTCATAGAGTTTCTTAAAAATCTTTTGAACTTGTTTTTCATGATAAGGATCAGTTGTACGCATGAACTTATCATAAGATACATTCATCGTATCAAATTGTCCTTTAATGATATCCGCAATTTCATCCACAAATTGTTGAGGAGATTTGTTTGCAGCTTTTGCCTTATCTTCAATTTTTTGACCATGTTCATCTGTCCCTGTTTGGAAACGAACATCATAACCAACCATTCTTTTATAACGGGCAATCGCATCTGCCAATACAATTTCATACACATTACCAATATGCGGTTTACCTGAAGTATACGCAATTGCAGTCGTTATATAATACTTTCCTTTATTTTCCATGTTTCATTCCTCCTAAAATATAAAAACGCCCTCACAAAGGACGTTATTAGCGTGGTACCACCTTATTTTATACAATTTCTTGTATACACTCAAACTTCTTAACGCGAAGACTCGTTTTATCTTACCTATCAGATAAACAGCTCCAAGACCATCTTCATCATTACCTTCACACATATTTCCACCAAGCATATGTTCTCTATTTTTCCGGCAATTACTACTCTTCTCTTCTTTGCTTGTACCGTTATTATATATAGGAAATCATTTGATGTAAAGAATTATTGTCCTTTGATATCTTCAACAAAACGCATCCATGTATTACGACCTTGTCTTTTGGATTCATACAATGCTTTGTCTGCGCGATCAATTAGACTTGTTATATCAAAATGTTGGTCTACTTTTTGATTATCATAGCCAATTGAGATTGTAATTTTCTTTTCAACTGGACTATATTCATGTACTAATCCTTTTTCGGCTAATTCTGTTTGAATTTTTTTAATAAATGTTTCTATCTCCTCATCATACATGTTTGTACATATAGCTACAAATTCATCCCCACCATATCTACAAATAAGAGTATTATCTTGACTATTTTTTAATAAAACTTTGCTGACATCACGCAGAACTTCATCACCTTTCATGTGTCCATAATTATCATTAAACTCTTTGAAATGGTCCAAATCGATCATTACATAACCAATTCTGTTTATCGTGTTATTGTGTTCTAATTTACTTATAAATTTATCATGATAACTTCGATTATAAATCTCTGTTAAATCATCAATGTTTGCTAACTTTCTTAAACTATAATTCTTTTCTTTTTCAATAGCACTCTTTTCATTTAGTTCATAAACTAAAATTTCATTTTTCAAATTTGTAGATGTTACTTTATTATCTGTTTTTAATTTTGATTTAATTAATTCGTAAAATTCTTTATACGGATTTTCTTCTAATTTAACATTAAAATATTCTTGATAATCTATCCTCAGTTGAATGACTTTTATATTTTGATTAAATTTAGATTTTAAAAGTTCTTCATTTAATATTTCCAAGCATTGTGTAGATAAATCTTTGTCTCTAAATTTAATTAATAATTCTGCCATATACGTTATACTATCAAATAAAAATAATTTATCTTTTGGATATTGCCTTATTTCATTAATAAATTGTTTACTATCTTCTACAAAAGGTAAATCTTCCATTGCTTTAATAATGCAATGTAATACTTCAACATCAAAGTCATATCTAGATTCATTTATACTATCCATTTCTTTCATGTATATTTTTGCTTGAGACAATTTTCGTTTTTCACAGAAATATAAAATGTTTTCACGATAACATTGCTTTGCGATTAAACGTCCTCTCACACTACTTGTTTTTTTAACTTCTTTCAATGCTCTTTTCAAGTAACTATTCGTTTTGTTTTGATCTCCCAAACTTTTATAAATTAAACCCAGCTGCAAGTAGGCAAATGATAATCCTTCCTCATAGTTATTCTTCTCAGCTAATTCTATTGTATCTAAGAACTCTTTTGCAGCAGCATATTCATTACTGATATTTTTATAGTATATTCCTCTTATAATATGTATGTCTGCAAGTAATTCTACTTCACTTGTATCAAGTAACTCTTCAGCTCGTTGAAGAGTATAATTTACTACTTCACCTTTTTGCGTATAAATATAATAGTATGCCAAATACGTAAATCCATATGCTTTGCCATAGTCATAATTAATCATATTTGAAATTCTTAATAATTCTTCAGCAGCATCTTTTGTTTTTGTAATA
Source organism: Anaerorhabdus sp. (assembly GCF_036657415.1). Taxonomy (NCBI): domain Bacteria; kingdom Bacillati; phylum Bacillota; class Erysipelotrichia; order Erysipelotrichales; family Erysipelotrichaceae; genus Anaerorhabdus; species Anaerorhabdus sp. Next base: position 25,756 of record NZ_JAVXGL010000013.1, read on the forward strand.
TCATTTAAAAAATAACTATCGATTTGTTGAATTTGATATTCTATAACTTCTTGATATTTTCCCATCATATTTATTTTCTGCCTTTACTATATTGCATTATCTGGTTTCTACCACTTCTTTTTGAAAAATAAACTGCAATATCTGCTTTCTCAAAAATATCCATATAATTCAAGTTTTCGGCAACAGTTCTAACATCAAACCCCATTGACAATGTAATGTGATCCGAACATTTAGAATACAAGTGTTCCACATTTTCACTCTCCAATATACTCGAAATATTTTGTAACCAGTTATTTATTTCATCACTTGTTTTATCAAAGAAGATAACAAAATATTCATCGCCACCATAGCGGCATGGAATAATTTTATCCGTTGATTTATTTTTCATAATCGTTGCGATTGTGACTAATACTTCATCACCTTTCACATGACCATAGAAATCGTTATATTCTTTAAAATAATCCACATCAATAATTGCCATTCCAATTTCAGATATATTATTTTCAGTAATTATTTTTCTTACTTCATTTAAATATCTACGATTATATAAACCTGTTAGGCCATCTAGAATTGCTTCTGTTCGTAATGACTCATTTGCTTCTTCTATCTCTTTTTGACGAGCATTAATTTTACTTATTGCTTGAATATTATTAATTGCATTTATTGTACTATCATTTCTATTACGACTAATCATTTTATAGTTTTCATAAAAATCTTTATATCTTTGATCAACTGCTTTTTCATCAAATAAAAGACTATATTTCACTTTATTCAATTGTAAGTTAATATCTATATTCTGATTTTTTTGAGGAATAATTTTATCAATTTTTTCTAATAATTGAATACATAGTATTTCACTTTTTATATTGAGTGCACACTCCAACATTCTCTCTAAGAATTCAAGTTTTAATATGATATTAGAATGATTAAATATTTCAGAGTCATATAATTCTTTTATACTTGCTTCAACTCTTTCTTCATTTTTAATCAATGAATTATACCGCAATAATGTAAGTGCTAGAATTTGTTTTTTTAAACCAACCTCATCATTTATTTTTCTAATCTCTTCAATACACTTCTCTAAGTCTTCAATGTTTTTCAAATGATATAAATTATCTCCAATATTATTTTGTAGTATCAAATATTGAATATTTACATAGCGATCTTCTTTTGTCTTAAAATACGCTTCACTCATTCGACAATATTTTAAACCTTCTTCATAGTCTTGAGATTGTTGAAATGAGATTGCTATATTCCCATAACAAATTGCATAATAATCATCTATTCCTGTTTTCTTCATTATCGCTAAAATTTCGAGATAGCATTTAACTTTATCTACATAATTACCAAGCGCTTCATCTTCTAATCCTTTTAATCGATAGTAGTTAATTAGTAATTCATAATCTTTGCTTAGTATTATATGAGGATATGCAAGTTCTAAATTTTTAGAAGTGTTTTCCATATCGAAGACAGTATAAAAATAATAATCCGCTATCCAAACATAAGCATACCCTATGTTTAAGTCATCACTTTGTTTAGTTGCTAATTCAAGTAAATCCATACAATATTCTAATTGTTTCTCGGACTTATTTTTTACACTGTCTTGAATTTGCTTTTTCTTTTCTTCTACAAATACTAAGTACTTATTCATTTGTCCACCTACTTGTTAGCGAAATATTCATAAATCTACTTATCTAAGTCTGCAATTATTTCTGATAATCTTCTCTTACAACCATCAACCACATCTTTGTATGTTATTTCAAAATCTCCGGTATACCAAGGATCTGCAATATTCTTATTAGGAATCAACATTTCAATTTTTTTAAGAGGATCGCCTTTAAATATTCTAAGCATATTTTGTAAATTGAAATCATCCATACAATAAAATACATCAAAAGTATCGTAGTCTTTTTGTGTAACTTGTTTAGCACGATGATTATCATATGGAATATGATGTTTCTCTAAAATTTTCTTTGTCCCTTGATGAATTCCATTTCCAATTTCTTCGGTGCTTGTTCCACAACTATCTACTACTATTTCTTCATCTACTTTTTTCTTTCGTATATAATCTTTCATTACATACTCCGCCATTGGACTTCTGCATATGTTGCCATGGCATACCATCATAATTTTTTTCATAGTTTCATTATAAGCGACATTTCGGTATTTACAAAGAATTACGAATTATCGAATCTTATTACGTTCTACATAAGATGTTGTTCTATTAGTGTTGTTCACAAGTAATCATAATTGTGTTCCATTTATCTCACTAATGAGCATATTCGTACCAAAAACGCTATTTTACTTGTTCTTTACATGATATTAGTTTGACACGACACCTTTAGCATGCTATTATGAAAACGTATTCAAGCAACATCGGATTTCACATTGAGATCAAGGATTTGATTGAGATGTGTTTTTTTATAGAGTTGCGATACAGTAATGGAGGTACAAAATGAGTACAGGTAAGGTAAAATGGTTCAATGCAGAAAAAGGTTATGGATTTATCACTGGTGATGACGGACAAGACATCTTTGTTCACTTCTCAGCAATCCAAACTGACGGATTCAAATCTTTAGACGAAGGACAAGCAGTTAACTTTGACGTAACAGTTAGTGAACGTGGTCCTCAAGCTTCTAACGTTACTAAAATTTAGTTATATTGAATCTAAAAACGGGGTGTCTTCGGATACCTTTTTTTTGTATATTTTTTAAATAGTGTTTATAATTAAGAAAAAAGGAGAACAAAAAATGATAGTTACTACCACACCTTCAATCGAAGGAAAGAAAATTGTTGATTATAAAGGTATTGTATTTGGCGAAGTTATTACAGGTGTTAATTTTGTTAAAGATATTGGTGCAGGATTGAGAAACTTTTTTGGCGGACGCTCAGAAGGATACGAAAGTGAGCTTGTAGAAGCACGTCAACAAGCTTTAAGAGAAATTATAGAAAATGCTACCCGTGTTGGCGCAAATGCTGTAGTTGGTCTAGATTTTGATTATGAGGTCTTAGGTGCTGACAATGGTATGTTAATGGTTACAGCTTCTGGAACAGCGGTTGTTGTTGAATAATAAAAAACTTCAATTATAAATTGAAGTTTTTTATTTGCTTATAATCCCCATTGCTTGGGCAATATCTAAGTTTACTTTTACTACATTAGTAACTTCTTCTCCAAGTACACCAAACAATTTACCTGTTGTATTTTTATCAACAATTTGTTGAAGTTGTTCTTGTGTTAATCCAGATGCTTTCGCAATCGCTGGAATTTGTACTTTTGCAGAAGCTGGAGAAATGTGTGGATCTAATCCTGACCCTGAAGCAGTCAACAAATCTGTTGGTATATCTTCTATACGAATGCTTGGATTAGCATCCAAAAATTCTTGAATATCTTTCTCAACTCGTTCTGCTAATGCAGGGTTTGTTGCACTATAGTTATTTGACCCTGATGCAAGTCCTGCAAATTCTGTTCCATCATTGTATACTTCATTTCCATTTTCATCAATTGTATACGTGTTATATTGATAAGCCGAAGGTCTACATTTCATGAAATACTCTTTTGTAAAATCTTGACCAACAAACTCTGCCCCAATTATTTCACCGTTAACTTCGATGGTACTACCATTGGCTTGGTGTGGAAATAATATCGCAGATATACCACTCAATACAAGTGGAAATAGTAATCCACATATTACAAGCAAGGACACTGATACCATAAGTGCTTGTCGTAATCCTTTTATCATTTTTCCTTTTGATTTATTCATCATCTAAAGCCTCCTATAGTCCTAACATTGTTAATAATGGATAAATTATCATATCAATAATTTTAATAGCAATGAATGGTGTGATAACTCCACCTAAGCCATAAATCAACATATTCTTCGCAAGCATTTTTCCTGATGACATTGGACGATATTTAACCCCACGCATAGCTAAGGGAATCAAACACGGAATAATAATAGCGTTGAATATAAGTGCTGATAATATTGCACTAGATGGACTTGATAAATGCATAATATTTAATACACCGAGTTCTGGAATCGCAAGCATAAACATTGCAGGTATGATTGCAAAGTATTTCGCAATATCATTCGCAATAGAGAATGTTGTTAAACTTCCACGAGTGATTAATAATTGTTTACCTATTTCTACAACTTCAAGAATCTTTGTTGGGTCCGAATCCAAGTCAACCATATTTGCTGCTTCTTTAGCAGCAGTAGTTCCTGAATTCATCGCAAGTCCAACATTTGCTTGTGCTAGTGCTGGCGCATCATTTGTACCATCACCCGTCATCGCAACTATTTTTCCTTCAGCTTGTTCTTTTTTAATAACATCTATTTTATCTTCTGGTTTACATTCTGCAATGAAACCATCAACTCCTGCTTCTTTCGCAATTGTTGCAGCTGTTAATGGGTTATCCCCTGTACACATAATTGTTTTGATTCCGATTGCACGCAAGCGTTCAAATCTTCCTGTCATACCTGGTTTAACTGTATCTTTTAAATAAATTACACCTAATATTTTATTGTTTTCACAAACTGTCAAAGGCGTTCCACCTAGAGAAGCAATTTTATCCACTTGTGCTCGTAAGTCTGTTGGAATTGTTCCATCTTCCGCAAGAACATATTTTTCAATTGCATCCGATGCCCCTTTTCTTATTTTTGTTCCATCAGGTAAATCCACACCACTCATTCTTGTTTGAGCAGTAAATTGAATGAATTCTGATCCTGTTGTTTCTTCACTATTGTCACCCATTGAACGAGCTAAACTCAATGTTGATTTTCCTTCAGGAGTTTCATCTTGCAAACTCGTTAAAGCTGCACAACGAATTAAATCTTTTTTATCTGCATCACCCACTGTTAAGAAGTCAGCTGCTAGACGGTTTCCAAATGTAATTGTTCCTGTCTTATCAAGAATCATTGTATCCACATCACCACATGCTTCAACTGCTTTACCAGACATTGCGATAACATTGAAACGTGTTACACGATCCATACCCGCAATACCAATAGCTGATAATAATCCTCCAATTGTTGTTGGGATTAGACAAACGGCTAAAGCAATTAGTGTTGATGTTTGTAATTGTACCCCTGAGTATAGCCCTAAAGGATATAAAGTGATAATTACAATCAAGAAGATAATTGTAAGTGAAACAAGCAATGTATTTAACGCAATTTCATTTGGTGTCTTTTTACGAGAAGCACCTTCAACTAATGCAATCATACGATCGAGAAAGCTATTTCCTGGATCTGAAGTAACACATATTTTTAGACAATCCGATACAACTGTTGTCCCACCAGTAACTGAACAGAAGTCACCTCCTGATTCACGTACTACGGGTGCTGATTCACCTGTGATTGCAGATTCATCTACTGTTGCAATACCTTCAATAACTTCTCCATCACTTGGAATAATTTCACCCATTGAAACTAATACAATATCACCTTTACGTAAATCACTAGATGATACTATTTTTTCTGTTCCATTTGGTAATAGTAAATGTGCTTGTGTATCTTTTTGTGTCTTCTTTAGACTTGCAGCCTGTGCTTTGCCACGGCCTTCCGCAACTGATTCTGCAAAGTTTGCGAATAATAAAGTAATAAATAAAACAAATGACACAATAATGTTATATGCTCTTAAATTACTTCCTACATCCCCAAATAAATCAGGTACAAAAGATAATACAAGTGTAATTACAAAGCCAACTTCAACAACGAACATAACTGGATTCTTTATCATATATCGTGGATCTAACTTCACAAATGATCCAACTACTGATTGTTTTAGAATATCTGAAGTAATTAACTTTTGTTTATTCTTTTTGTTCATATATATATTCGTCTCCCTAACCCCAAAGTGCGAAATGTTCCGCAATTGGTCCTAATGCAAGCGATGGAAAGAAAGTCAACGCCGCAAAGATATAAACAACTACAACTAATATAATTGCGAATGAAACTGTATTTGTACGAAGACTTCCAGCTGTTTGATTCACAAAATTCTTACGCATCAATGATCCCGCAATCGCAAGTTGTAACATAATTGATAAATAACGTCCAAAGAACATAACTAATCCTGTTGATATATTCCAGAACAATGTATTGTCTGCAAGTCCTTCAAAGCCAGAACCGTTATTCGCAGCTGATGAAGCAAACTCATACAAGACTTGACTTAAACCATGAAATCCAGGATTTGTTATTCCTGCTAGTCCACTTTGGAGTGATACTGCAAGAGCTGAGAACCCCAATATTAATAACGGATGAATAATAATTGTTAGCGCAACTAATTTCATTTCGCGCCCTTCAATTTTCTTACCTAAATATTCTGGAGTACGACCAATCATTAGTCCACAAATAAAGACCGCAAGAATGACGTACATAATCATATTCATAAGACCAACACCTTTACCACCAAAGACAACATTCAACATCATATGAAGCATTGGTACCATACCTCCAAGAGGAGTTAATGTATCATGCATGTTGTTGACTGTTCCAGTTGTAAATGACGTTGTCGTAGTCGTGAACAGAGCCGATTGTGCAATTCCAAATCGCACTTCTTTTCCTTCCATACTACCCATCACTTGACTCAAACCAAGATTTCCAAGAATTGGATTACCTTGACTTTCTGCCCAAAAACAAACACCTAAACCAATTAAGAATAATATACTCATCGCCATGAAAACCGTAAATCCTTCACGGCCGAAGAACTTATCAATAAATCCTTCTTTTTTACCTTCTCTATTTACCGCAACCATTTTGCCAAACATGATGACACATGCGCCTGGAAGAAGCATCATTGACCATAATTCAATCAAGTTAGTAAGTATAGTTGGATTTTCCAATGGAGTAGATGAATTGGCACCTAGGAATCCTCCACCATTTGTTCCTAAATGCTTGATAATTTCCACTGCGGCGATAGGTCCTGTCGCAATGACTTGATATGTTCCTTCAAGTGTTTGTGCAATTATGTTTCCACTAAAATTTTGTGGTACACCTTGCCAAACAAGAAGTAATCCTCCAATTAATGAAAATGGGATTAAGATTCGTGTTGTGATACGAACTAAATCAACAAAGAAGTTCCCCATATCATCTTTTGTTTTCCCTGCAAGTCCACGAATAAATGCGATACATGCCGCATATCCACTAGAAGCTGAGACAAACATCATGAATGTGATAACTAACATTTGTGACAAATAACTCAATCCGGTTTCACCAGAATAGTGTTGTAGATTAGTATTTGTCATGAAACTAATAATTGTATTGAATGCTAAATCCGGATTCATATTTGAAATACCATTCGGATTAAATAAAGGAATACTTTGAATTCTTAAGATGAGATACCCTATTAAAATCATAACAGCATTAGTTACAATCAAGGCTACCGCGTATTGTTTCCAATTCATTCCATCTGCTGGATTAATTCCACTTATCTTATAAATGAAATTATCTATTCTATTAAATACTGGATCAGCAAATGTGCGCTTTCCTGCAGCAATGTGATACATATAACGACCTGTTGGTATGACGATAATTAGAAATACGATTAACGTCAAAGCGATTTGAAGCATTGTGTTTTCCTCCTATATATTGATTAAAACTTCTCTGGATTTACTAGTGCATACACTAAATACAAACAAAGACATACTGCAATTAAAGCTAATAAAATAATCATTTCTTCCTCCCTTAGTCGTTACGGTTCATTTGTTTCTTTAACCACTTAATTAACAAGTAAATAAGTCCAAAGCAGATAGCTAATATTAGCAAAACTAGAATATCGATACCCACTCACCACCCTTTCTTTGGATAATATATTAATAATAGATTATGACTCATAAACGTAGAGTAAGTATTCTTGAAACCGTATTAAGATTTCATAAAGATTACCTAATATTAAGCATATAACTAAAGTCTTACGTACGTTATTTTACTATCTACAATTTTTCTTAATTTGCTTCATCTGTGTTTTCGCAAACTTATATCATTAAAGAGTGATACAATACAACTATCAACATGCGTATTAGTAAAGTGAGGTACAAATTATAATGGTTAATACTCCCACCCTAGAAACCCCAAGATTACGGTTAAGAAAATTTTCTGAAAATGACCTTGAAGCTTTACTAATGATATTTAGTGATTTTGAAACTAATATGTATTTGCCCTGGTTTCCCATATCGACTTTAGAGGAAGCTAGAGTGATTCTAAACACTCGATATCTAGAAACCTATATGTCACAAGAAGGTTATAATTACGCTATCTGTTTAAAAACAGATGATATCCCCATTGGATATATTAATGTAAGTACAGATGAAAGCCATGATCTCGGCTACGGACTACGTAAAAAATTCTGGCATAAAGGTATAGTAACAGAAGCTGGAAAAGCTATACTAGAACAGATAAAAAAAGATGGCATACCCTATATTACGGCTACCCACGATGTAAAGAATCTTCGTAGTGGAGAAGTCATGAAACATTTAGGTATGCATTATCAATATTCCTATGAAGAGTTATGGAAACCCAAAAATATCCTTGTAACCTTTCGTATGTATCAATTAAACTTTGATTCACAGGATACAAGGGTATATAGAACATACTGGAACAAATACGCTCTCCATTTTATAGAAACTGATATTTAGCTCCTAAATAAAAAAACAAAACGATATTTTCGCTTTGTTTTTTGTTTTTCCATTAGACTACAGTTTAGTCATACGATAACCAACTCCAACATGAGTTTGAATCATTGGTTGTTCTGACTCTTTTTTATTTATTTTCTTTCGCAATGTAGCCATGAATACGCGTAGTGAAGCAACATCACTTTCCCATGAACTGCCCCAAATTTCTTTTGTAATAAATGAATGAGTTAGAACTTTTCCCACATTCTTTGATAATAAACAAAGCAGTTTATATTCAATCGGCGTTAAATGCACCTCTTCATTATTTAAATATGCACAACCCGCAGCATAATCAATACGTAAATCCCCATTGGTAAAGATAGCTTGTTCAACGCCTAAACCAGATTGATTAGCAACCAATCGACGAATCGTTACCCTTAAACGTGCAAGCAATTCTTCTACTGAGAATGGCTTAGTCAAATAATCATCTGCCCCAACATCTAACGCATCAATCTTATCACTATCTTCAGAACGAGCACTCAAGACAATAATTGGAACATTGGACCATGATCTTATCTTCTTGATAACTTCTATCCCATCCATATCTGGTAATCCCAAATCCAATAAAACAATATCAGGATTATAGGTAGATGCTTCCAAAATTGCGGTTTGTCCATTTGGTGCAACATGGTAACGATACTCATGTGTCTCTAGTGTTGTACTTATTAGATTACGAATTGCCGAATCATCTTCAACAACTAAAATTAATGGTTTAATCATGTAGCTCTACCTCCTCAATCGGTAATGTGAATCTGAATGTTGATCCTGTCGGTTTATTATCTTTTACTGTGATTTCACCACCATGTACATTGATAATTGATTTACACAAAGCTAAGCCTAAACCTAAACTGCGATGGCTATCCGCAACTTTAGTGACAGTTGTATAGAAACGATCAAATATTCTCGGCTTATCTTCATCTTTAATTCCTGGTCCATTATCTGAAACTTCTACTACTACAAATTTATCTTGTTTATAACTAGTTATACTTATTACTGAACCTTCTGGTGTATATTTTATCGCATTATCAACTAAATTAATAATAACTTGCACGATTAATTTCGCATCCATCATCGCTAAAATGAATTGATCATTCTCATGAACTATAATTTCATGTTCGCTCTTATGATGATTGATATGTCGTAATGCTTCATCAATCACTTCATCAATCAGCTCAGCAGTAATCTTCAAATGAAGTGTTCCATCCTCAAGTTTTGTGACAGCCAAAAGATTTTCTACCAAATTGATTAACCAAATTGAATCTTCATAAATATCCGTATACAGTTGTCTTCGTTTTTCGACACTTAATTTTTCTTCACTCGCAAGCAATACTCCCGCATTACCTGATATTGATGTGAGTGGTGTTCTTAAATCATGAGATATTGAACGTAATAAGTTTGCACGTAATTGTTCGTTTTTCGCTAAGATTGCAGTCTGTTCTTTTTCTTCCGCAACTTTTTGATTTTCTAATGCCAATGCACATTCACCTGCAATTGATAGAATAATATTATTTTCAAAAGCATCTGGAATTTCATTACCCTTCATTCTTATTCCTAACACACCATATACATTTTGTTTGACACGAATTGCTAGATAATGACACTTCGCATTCGATAATGTATTGGTTGCAGCACCTGAATGCTTGTTGTTTTTATATGACCACATTGCAACTGCTCGTTCATTTTCACTTAAACATGAATCGTCTTTATCATATTCTGAAGCATAAAATATTTTTGGGTCGGCAAGTGTTTCACCATCTGCTAGATAAACAATTATATCTTTTCCTAACAATTTTATTAATTGATTCGCAAAGACCGCAATAATTCCATCCTTGTCTTTTTCCATTTGTAATAATTGATTAGTATCTAAAAGTATTTTTGTGCGAAATGCAACTTGTGCCGACTTCTTTGCATTCTTCTTTATTTTTACTGCCAATGTTCCTGTAATAAATGCCGCAATAAACATAATCAAGAATGTTACAGGATATCCTGAATCATAGGCATTTAATGTATACCGTGGATCTGTGAAAAAGAAATTAAATATCAATACACTCACAATCGAAGATACTAAACTATATATTCTTTGTGTTGTTACAATTGCGATAACTAAGACCGCTAAAATATAAATTGTTATGATGTTTGCTTCACTAAATCTTAACTCATAAAAGAAAAAACCAATAATTGTTGTAAGTGCAAGAATACCAATACTTTTAATAAAATCTTTCCACAAGAAATCTACTGGTTCAAATTTCATTTTGCGTTGTTGATAGGGTACAACTTCTTTATCTGGGATAACATAGATATCGAGGTTTGGTGAATACGTTGATAGCTTTTCAATTAATGATGGTTTACTGAAGAAGAATCTTCGTTTAGCACTATTTCTTCCAATTACAATTTTGGATACACCTGATAAGCGTGAAAATTCAACAATTTGCATTGCGATATCATCGCCATAACCAATTTCAAGAGTCGCTCCTAATTGTTGAGCTAATCGCATATTCGTTCTTAAACGATTTCTATTTTCATCACTCATTGAAGAAAAATCGGGTGTCTCGACAAATAATGCTGTTAGTCTTCCTTTAAATGCACTTGCCATTCTTGCCGCTGTTCGAATGATTTTAGAGTTTGTTGGCGAAGAAGATAAGCACACAAGAATATGTTCTTCTGTAAAGTAATCATTTCTACTTTTTGAACGGGCATCCTCTACTCTTTTATTAACACGATCTGCACATCGTCGTAAGGCAATTTCTCTTAAAGCTATTAAATTTTCGATATTAAAAAAATTAGTTAATGCTCGCTGTGCTTGTTCATTACGATATATTTTACCTTCATTAAGACGAGTTAATAATTCTTGTGGTTCGATATCAACTAAACCTACTTGATCTGCACCATCAAAAACACTATCTGGTATTCTTTCTCTTACTAAGACTCCCGTGATTGATGCGACTACATCATTTAGACTTTCAATGTGTTGGACATTAATTGTCGTATACACATCAATCCCCATATTTATTAATTCTTCAACATCTTGATATCGTTTATCATGGCGACTTCCTGCAACATTTGTATGTGCTAGTTCATCTACAAGTACAAGTTCAGGACTCCGTCTAATTGTTGCATCAAGATCAAATTCATGTAATTTTATATTATTATAGACTATTTCTTTGGATGGAATCATTTCCAATCCTTCTAATAATGCAGTTGTTTGAGGACGAGCATGAGGTTCAACATAGCCACACACAACATCTACACCACGCCTTTTTGCTTCATGGGCGGCCATCAGCATTGAATACGTTTTACCGACTCCAGCAGCATAACCAAAAAATATTTTTAAGTTCCCTTTTTTCTTTTCATCGCTATTACTTCGTATCATACGGAGTAAGTCTTCTGGGTTTGCTCTATCAGTAACCACGAAATTCACCTCATGTCTTTGACTATAACTAATTTTACTATAACATTACTAAAGAAGTAAAAGAATCATCCTTTACTTCAATTTTAGAAATTTTATACTTATTTCATTAATTGACACATATTCACTCTTTCAAGAAGTTTTCTTTATGCTTACCAGTTTATCAAATGCACTCCTAATATTCTATAAACAAAAATCCCGTCACATAAAGATTGTATAAAGATAACTATTTTATTAGTAACTCTAATACTTGAACTCCAGAGCATATTGCGATAATTAAACAAGCTGGCAATATGACGAAAGAAAATAGTATCAACAAGAATGGATGATTTTTCGCTAAATCTACCATTGCTCTATCAAACATTTGTTCTAATCCCATAAATTCTTTAAACATATTAACCCCTCTTTTCATACTTCTAGCATAGAATAGAAGTTGTTAAGTATGTGTAAGTGTATTCATGAAACCCATTAAAACTTTATAAAGAAAAAGAAGGGATTATTTCCCTTCTTTAGTCTTTTCTTCTTTTCTTAAGAGCCAGAAGTCCTACGACTGTTAAAACTGATGCAAGAATTACGCCTCCAGCAATGTATAATGTTTTCTTATCTTCTACAGGGCAACAATCTGCTGATTCTCCATTGAGATCAACTTCCATTTGCTTACCATTTGGCAATAATACTTCAACGAGTAACTTATTGTTTTTGACTGTATAGTTAAGAACTTTCACATCCACTGCATTTCCCTTATCATCGACAACTTGAATATAGGAAGCTACTTTCTCATCACTTAAATCATCAAGATTAATTTTATCTACGAAATGATTTGCAGTGTATTGAGTTTCTTTCGTTTCAGTTGTTTCGTCTATGGTTTCTTGTACTTTTTTGTCATCAACCATGTGATACCTCCTAAGTCTATAATGACTTTCAATTGTGATACATAAGAGTTTCATTCTTGCACATAAGATAACTACTAGGCCTTTAGTATATCTCTTGTTCTTGGATAATACTAGGTTATTTGCGCAGTTATTAGAATATTACTAGGTAATAGTCATACAGGTATTTTGCTATATCCGGGTATTGGCTTATTACAGGTTTTAGTAAAATCTAGGTGTCTAGAACAAAACTTGGTCACTAACTAGAATCCAAAGTGTAATTCATATAAACTCCTCTGAATTTCACAACTTCTATTTTTGTCTAAACCGGTTTAAACAAATTTTTTAAAAGTTAAGAAATACTTCTAGAGTCTTTAGATATCGATTATATCTAATCGATTTTAGAAATTCTTAAGATTCCTTTATGTACCTCAGGTACATTTTTATAATAATTCTACTTTAAAATAATTTCCACTAATATAATCTTTATTTTTGTGAAATGTGACTAAGTCACAAAAACATAGAAAAAGAGCTTATGTAAACATAAACCCTTTTTAAGAATTAATAGTTAAATTTTTTAACTTCAAAGAATGATTTAGGATATCCACAAAGAGGACAAGCACCTGGAGCAGTTTTGCTTTCCATTGTGTATCCGCAGATTTCACATTGCCATAAAACTGCATCTGTTTTAGCGAATACTGTTCCTTCATCAACATTTTTAAGTAAAGCTAGGTATCTTTCTTCATGTTCTTTTTCAATTTTTGCTACCATATCCATTTGAGCAGCAATTTTTGTGAAACCTTCTTCACGAGCTGTAGCTGCGAATCCTGCATACATATCAGTCCATTCATAGTTTTCACCTTCAGCAGCCATCTTTAAACCTTCAGCTGTTGTAGGCATTTTATCTCCATGAAGTGCTTGGAACCATAAACGTGCATGTTCTTGTTCATTACGAGCTGTTTCTTCGAAAATTGCAGCGATTTGTTCCATTCCTTCTGCACGAGCCATTTGTGCGAAATAAGTATATTTATTTCTTGCTTGGCTTTCCCCAGCGAATGCTGCTTGTAAATTTTGTTCTGTCTTAGATCCTTTTAATTCCATCTTTGTTTTCCTCCTATTAATTTTTTTCGTGGTG
>NZ_JAVXGL010000014.1:0-11804 GCF_036657415.1 Anaerorhabdus sp.
AACGATTTTCTTCTACTCATTACTATCCTCCTCAAATTCAAAAATTTCTTCTACTGAAACTTTTAAAATTTTCGCTATTTTAAGTGCTACCAATACACTTGGGTGATAGTCTCCACACTCTATCGAACTAATTGTTTGTCGAGACACACCAACGAGTCGGCCAAACTCTTGTTGGTTAATACCGGCAGCTACACGGTATTCCTTAACTTTGTTTACTAAAGGCATAAGAACTCCTTTCATATGACAAGTATTCTTGTCATGAATACTTTATCATTGCCAAGTTTTCTTGTCAACAAAAAAAGTCGACTATTTATCGACTTTCTTATTTTTATTGAATATTTGTCTTATTATATTTTGATTGGACGAATATGCCAAATATCTTCTGCATACTGACGAATTGTTCGATCACTAGAGAAGAAATGTGATTTTGCTACATTGACAAGACATGACTTAGCCCATTCTTCTTTATTTAGATACTTTTGTTCAATGACTTCTTGTGCCTTAACATATGCATCAAAATCAGCTAATACTAGATATTCATCATTGCGATATAATAAATCATCGACAATAACTTTGAATTCATTTGGATCACTTGACCATGTACCATCTACTAATGAATCAATTGCTTTATGAATACGTGGATCATTATCATAATAATTTCTAGCACGATAATATGGTTTAAGTGCCGCAACCTCTTCAACTGTTAGTCCAAAGATTACATCATTTTCACGTCCTACTAATTCATCTATTTCTACGTTTGCTCCATCAAGGGTTCCTAATGTAATTGCCCCATTCATCATAAATTTCATATTACCAGTACCACTTGCTTCTTTACCAGCAGTAGAAATTTGTTCTGAAACATCGGCTGCATTCATTAATACTTCCGCTAACGAAACACTATAATTTGGAATAAATACTACCTTAATCATTCCTTTAACAGCTGGATCATTGTTAATCACAACTGATAGTTTATTAATTAGCTTAATAACTTTCTTCGCAAATACATAAGCTGGTGCAGCCTTTGCTGCAAAGATATATGTACGTGGATGAATTGTATACGTAGGATCACTCTTTATACGTTGATATTGATAAATAATATGTAACACATTCAACAACTGACGTTTATAGGCATGAAGACGCTTTGCTTGAACATCAAAGATGCTTGTACTATCTACAAGTATTCCTGTTCTATTTTTTATTTCTTCAACTAAAATTTCTTTTCGTTGTTGTTTTACATGTAAGAATTCTTGTTGAAGATTCTTATCATCTACATAATTCATTAACTCTTCAATTTTTTCAAAATCATCAATGAAATCAGAACCAATTGTATTTGTAATTAATTTTGTAAGCTGTGGATTTGAATAATATAACCAACGACGTTGGGTAATACCATTTGTTTTATTATTAAATCGTTCTGGATAAATCTTCACGAAATCTTTAAACAAATCACGTTTTATAATTTCACTATGAATTTTCGCAACACCATTAATACTATGGCTACCAATTACCGCTAAATTAGCCATGTGCACTTGATCATCGCGAATAATTTCTACACGATGTGCCATATCACTATCACCAGGATATTCAATCGCAATCTTATTTTGGAAACGATTATTAATTTCTTCTATAATCATATAGATACGTGGCAATAAGTTTCTTATATAATCAACTGGCCATTTTTCTAATGCTTCTTGAAGAATAGTATGGTTTGTATAAGCCATTACTTTAACAACCATATTCCATGCATCCATCCACTCATAACCATAATCGTCCATTAAGATACGCATCAATTCTGGAACTGCTAATACAGGGTGAGTATCATTCAACTGAATTGCAACTTTATCTACTAAATTATCTAAGTTAGGATAAACTCTTAAATGAGCACGAATAATTGCATTTAATCCTGCACAAACAAAGAAATATTGTTGTTTAAGACGCAATATTTTTCCTTCAGGTGTAGAATCATCAGGATATACATTAAGACAAATTTCTTGTACTTCGGCTAAATACTTTCTGAAGTCTTTATTTGAAGGTAGAATATCGCTCGCTTCTGCTGACCACAAACGAAGTGTATTCGTTTCTTTTGTTCCCTTACCTACAACAGGCATATCATAAGGAACTGCCAAAATATTCTCGGCATCAACATGGTCAAAATGGAATCTTCCTTCTTGATCTTGTGATACATTCACATGTCCCCAAAATTTAACATTAACAGCATGTTTTGGTTTACGAACTTCCCAAATATTTCCAAGTTTCAGCCATTGATCAGGAACTTCAACTTGATTACCATCTTGGTCAATTTTTTGTCTAAACAAACCATATTGATAGCGAATACAGTTACCATTTCCTGGAAGTTGAAGTGAAGCTAATGAATCAAGGAAACAGGCAGCTAAACGTCCTAATCCACCATTACCAAGACCAGCATCTGATTCTAAATCTTCAAGCTCATTAATATCAATTCCTAATTCTTGTAAGCCTTCTTTAACTGTATTATAGATACCCAAATTCATTAAATTATTTGTAAGTAATCTACCAATAAGAAATTCCATTGAAAAATAAAACATTTGTTTATCTTCATTTTTGGCAACTTCTTCTTTTGTTGCTTTCCAGTTAAGACTCGCATATTCACGAACCATTTCACCTAAAGCCATGTACTTTTCTGTACGGTGTGATTGTTCAACTGAACGTCCATACATTTCTGCGATTCTTAATTCAAACTCATTTATAAACTCTTCTTTATTTGTGAACATTTTTGGTCTCCTTTGTTCTTGTTGGTTTTACAGGTTTTTTTGTTTCTTTCAATGTTGTTTTATCAAAACGTAAGATGATACCACCAAAAGGCGCTAATCGAACATGTATACTATTTTCAAGATTATTCATCTTATCTTTCTTACTACGTATTGGTTTAAAATTACACATGTTACAACCATCATAAATATCTCTTTCTGAATTGATTAGCTCTGTATAAGTTCCTTTATAAGGAACTCCTAGTTTAAACTCTTCAAGTGCAACAGGAGTCATATTTAAAATTGTAACTAAGATTTCATCTTTGCTTTCACGATAGAATGAGTAAATACTTTGATCAGCATTATCCGCATCTATCCATTTAAAACTCTTATTATCATAATCATTTTTACTTAAACATTCATGATGAAGATAAATTTTATTTAAATCTTCATAAAACCGCAAGAAACTATCATGCCTAGGATAATTTAGTAAAAACCAATCACATTCTCTTGATTCATCAAATTCCCTAAACATACCTAATTCATTCCCCATGAAAGATAATTTCTTTCCAGGATGTGTCATCATATAAATATATAAATTACGTACTTGTGAGAATTTTTGATCATAATCTCCCCACATTCTATCCACAATGGTCTTTTTGCCATGGACAACTTCGTCATGTGATAGTGGTAAAATAAATTTTTCTGAATAGAAATAAGCCATTGAGAAAGATAAATTATTGTGGTGATATTTTCGATAAATTGGATCTTTTGCATAGTAAGATAACGTATCATTCATCCATCCTAAGTCCCATTTATAATCAAATCCTAATCCTGAATCCAATGGTGATTGTGTTACTTTTGGATAATCACTACTATCTTCCGCAATTATCATAACACTTGGATATTCTTTATTGAGGTAATAATTCATACGGCGCATGAATGTTAATGCTCCATCATTTGTTCCGCGATCTTTATTTCCTTCCCAAAAAATCATATTCGCAACTGCATCAATTCGAATACCATCAATATGATATACATCACACCAGAAACCGGCACTACTGATTAAGAATGACCGTACTTCTTCACTCCATAAATCAAAGTTACATGTTCCCCATTGACTATTCGCATCACTAGGATTTTTATATTCATAAACAGGTTTTCCATCAAATTCTCTTAAACCATGACTATCTTTTACAAAATGTACTGGTACCATATCCATAATGACACCGATACCATTGCGATGACAGGCATCTACAAAATGCGCAAACTCTTTTGGATTACCATATCTTGATGTACATGAGAAGTATCCAATTGCTTGATATCCCCATGAACCATCAAATGGATGTTCACCTAAAGGCATAAGTTCAATATGTGTAAATCCTTTTTCTTTTACATAAGGAATTAATTGTTTTTCTAATTCAAGATAGTTAAACCACTGTCCATCTTCATAACGCTTCCATGATCCAGCATGAACTTCATAAATATTCATTGGCTTATCAATATTTTTAGTCCGTTGTTTCATCCATTTTTGATCTTTCCAAACAATCTCATCTAGATTCACAATCTTTGATGCTGTTTGAGGACGTGTTTCACTATAAAACGCATATGGATCTGATTTATCTAAAATTTTCCCATCCCAACTTGTTATGCGATATTTATAAGTTTCCCACTCTTTTAATCCTGGAATAAAAAGACTCCAAACTCCTGTATCTGTCGTTCTTTCCATGAGATGATTTTCACCATCCCATCCATTGAATCCACCTATAATTTGTACTTCTTTTGCATTTGGAGCATACACGGTGAAACGAACACCTTCCTTTGCCTCATATGCAAAATGAGCACCGAACAATTTGTATGAATCAATTGCATGCCCCTGATGAAAGCTTTCTATTATTGTAGTGTAGGTCATAAATACCTCCCTAGATATATTTTCATTTTACCATTATTCAGATTAAATTCCTATTGATTTTTGACCAGAATCCCCTTAATAAACCGGTTTTATTAGGTTATTCATCACTTGTGAAAAATAAAGAAAAAAGAAGACTATGTTGCTATGACATAATCTTCAATTTCATTTTATATTAACGAATACTATTTAATAAATATAAATGATGTTTATAGCCCAAAGATAAATGAAAGAGCACAGCATACCACTACTAGTGATAATAAAATTGTTGTTGTTTTTACCTTTTTACCTAAAATCCAATACATGAATCCAAAGACACCTAGTTGTATTAGACATGGCATGATTTGATCTAAATAATAAGTTAGTGGTTGTGCAAAATCTCCGCTACCTACCATAATTGGTAAATCTAACCAGATTTGTTGACAAATCATTCCACCAATAACCATTAAACCAACAATTCCTGCATAATATGATACTTTATTCATAATTCCACTCTTAGCAATTTTTTCAATAAAGCTAGAGCCAAATGAATAACCAAATTTCAAACTATAATAACGAATAATAAATGCTGGAATATTGAAAATAAGTAAATATAGAATAGGTCCTAAGATATTTCCTGCTGCGGCAAAGGAGATAGCAATCCCTGCTGCGATTATTCTTAATGTACCTGGAATTAAAGAGTCCCCAATTCCCGCTAATGGACCCATCAATGATGTTTTTACCGCATTGATAGAATTTCCATCAAACTCAGGATTATTGGCATTTTCTTCTTCCATTGCAGCATTGATTCCCATAAGTAATGGTGATAATTGTGGTGTGATTGCCATGAATTCAAGACCACGTTTCAATGCTTCAACTCTTTTTTCTTCATCTTCTTTATTTGGGTATAACTTACGAACTACTGGTGTCAATGCATATGAATAGGCAATATGTTGTTGACGTTCATAGTCCCATGAAATATCCAATTGACATGAGCGAATAAAGATTTGATTTAATTCTTTTTTTGTTAGTTTTTTCATACTACTAGAACTCATTGTCATCTTGAACACCTCCATCCATTACAACAGTATTATTTTTCTTTTCATTAAAGAATAAGAATGCTACGATACATGCTCCAATTCCTGCAAGACCAATAATTGGCATATTGAGATAAGCACACAATAAGAATCCAAGGAATAAGAAACATGCTAATTGCTTGTTCATAATCATTCGGGCAATCATCGCAAACCCAATCGCTGGGATTAATCCCGTAGCGTAATTTAAACCGCTGTTTAACCATTGTGGAATACTTGCAATAACACTTTCAATTACTGGTTCACCAAAATAGAATGCCAATGCCACAATTCCTGCTTGTGGAATAATTTGAACCACAATCGCAAGATAATGCATCATATCAACACCATTACAATCACCTTTTTCAGCATAACGATCTGCTTTATGCCCAATAATTGGAACAACGAACATCATCATGAAATTAGATAATAATGCTGTTAATGTTGCTACGGGTACTGCAAGAAGAACTGCTGAAGCAATGTCTGCACCTGATAAGATAACATATGCAGTTCCTAGAATTGCCCCTGATGTATAATCTGGGGGATTACTTGCACCAATTGGGAATGCCCCTAACCAAACAAGTTCCAAGGTCGCTCCTGCCATAATTCCTGTTCTTAAATCATTTAATGCCCATCCAACCAATGTAGAAACTACAAGGGGTCTGCCTATATTTGAACTTGCAAAGAAACTATTCAAATAACCAAAGGCAGCGATACAAAAGATTAATAATGCTTGTACTACCATTTTACCATCCTCCTTTTTTTATTTAATAAGGTCCATTACATCTTGACCCTTATCTTCCGGTACCATTTTTACTTCAACGGCTATTCCTCTTTGATTCATATCTTGTAATCGTTGAATCTCTTCAGGTGAAACAAATACAGCCATTGATATTTGTTTTTTACCTTCCTCGGTTTTAACTCCCCCCAAGTTTACATTTTTAATTGATGGAACTTGTTTTGTTAGTTCATCCGCATCTTTTATAGATTCAAGAATAATCATTAAATGATATTTGTCAGTAACACCTGAGTTTAAAGCTGTGATTGAATCTTCCATATTTTTAATTACAAGTTTTACTCCACTAGGAGCTGCCATTCTCAACGCTGACATACGTAAATTGTCTTTGGCAACTTCATCGTTTGCGATTAAGATACAATTTGTCCCTAAGCTCTTTGTCCACGCAAAGGCTACTTGCCCATGCAATAATCGATGATCAATTCTGACAAGTTTTATCATGTTATTTCCCTCTCATTCTTTTAATAATATCTGTAATTTCCTTCACGTGTTCTGCACAAACATCGCCTGTATCTATGCGCGTATCTTTGAAATAACTACCAATGATTGCTGCATCCGCAATACTCATTTGTTCTTCCAAAGTTTCTTTCGTTATTCCAGCAGCAACAATCACTGGGAAATCACCAACCGTATCTTTGAACTGCTTAATTTTTTCGATGGATGTATTTTCACCTGTTGCTTCTCCTGTAACACAAATACCATCACAGCGCGTCATTGCTGTTTTCAAATCTTCCTCAACCGTATGACTTGAAAGAACAGGTTGATATTTAAAGCGAACACCCCCAATTAAACAAGCATCTGAATTTTCTCTTTCAATTTTGAAAAATTCATGTAGCGATGGTTCATCTCTTTCTTTTACATGTCCTACCACAGAATCTATTTGAACAAACTGTGCATGATATTTATTAGCTAAATGAAATCCTAAATGATCAACATTTAAACAATTTACGCCATACACGACTGGAAGATTACTTTTTTCTACATATTCTAGTATTCTTTCAAGTTGATAGTAATTACCAAAGTATGTTTCTAAGATAATACCATCAACACCATGTTCGATATAAATTTCAATTTCTTTTTTGGCTCTTTCAAATACATCTTCATCGTCTTTTCCTTTTAGATGAATCATGCCAATTATTGGTTTTTCATTTTGAAATAGTGATAAAAAATCTTTACTCATTCTATTACCTCTTTCTAAAAGTCATTTTCGACTTGCTCAGCATTGCTTTGGGCAACTATAAATTTAATACCCTCTTTTGATTCTTGTAGTATCTCTTCGATACTGCTTGGATTTAGTTGTTCAGTATAACTTAGCAACAAGTTCAATACGATAGGTAAACTCAATCCTGTAAACAGCTTAACATTTGGATAAAATGTCAATGGATACATTGCCGAACAAACACTTGCACCATATAAATCCGTTACAATAACAAATTCGACATCTTGATTATTCGTAATCTCTTCTTGTAATTGAGTTGCATAATCAAGTGGTGCACTTCCTGGCATTAAACAATAAGTTTCAATTGTTTCGGCTAAATCTCCAGTAATAAGCTTCGCTGCATCTTTCATTCCCTCAGCTAGTTTTCCATGTGATGCTAATATAATTCTTCTCATCATATCCTCCTTTTAGGCGCACTAAAAACAACTTTTTTGATTTACTACTTTTATTCAAAATCTATTTGTTACTTGATCTTACTGTAAACTTATATATATCACTACGAATATACTGTTCGTTATAATAAAGCACTTGATTTGAATCACCAACTACAACTTGACTCACATACAACAAAGGTGTTCCAACAACACAATCTAGATGTTTCGCTTGTTCCTTTGTTGCATATTTAATTTCAATAACATCATCAAAGAATTTCGCTGTGTTTCCAGTATTTTCACGAATAACATCCAGCAATGGTTGTTGTTCAACTTTTTTATTAAGCATAAAATCAAAATTTGCTATAAAATAATCTTCTTCAAGCATACTCGCATGACCGTCAATAAATCGTAAACGTTGAATATGAATCGCTTTTTCATTTTCATCAATATTCAGTTGCTCACAAATTCGTTTATCAACATACTTCAAATCTCTGGATAATATTTCTGTACTTGGTGTTTTCCCCATTTGAATACATGACTTTGTAAAACTACCTTCAGCACTCACAATTTCAACATAGACAGGTAATGAAACAAAAGTTCCTTTACCATGCTTCTTAACAAGCACATTGTCATCACAAAGCTTTTGGATTGCACTTCGTACAGTAATTCGACTTACTTTATAAATTTGACTTAATTGATCTTCAGATGGGATTTGGCTCCCTACTTGATATTCCCCAACTGTAATTTTTTCCATTATCGCATCATAAAGCTGTTGATATAAAGGTGATGCTACCTTATTTTGTAGATTACTCATGATATCCTCCATTACGTTGTCTACATTATATCATATAAGCGATAATACGTGTTATGACATCTCTTTTATATAAGACATCATAACACATATTATTCAGTTGTCAAATACAAAAGAAAAGGAATTGTAACGATTTCTTACAATTCCTTTTAACTAATCTAAATTTTGTCCATTTGATTTAATCACTTCTTGATACCAAGAAAATGATTTTTTCTTATAGCGATTTAATGTTCCATTTCCACTTTCATCAGCGTCCACGTATATAAATCCATAGCGTTTTTTCATTTCACCAGTACTTGCACTAATTAAATCAATGCACCCCCATGTTGTATATCCCAGTACATCAACACCATCGATATTTATCGCATCTTTTAATGCTTTCAAATGACTACGTAAGTAATCAATACGATAGTCATCTTGGATATCACCATCATTAAATTGATCTATGGCACCTAAGCCATTTTCAACAATAAACAATGGTTTTTGATAACGATCATACAATATGTTACATGTAATTCTTAAACCAAGTGGATCAATTTGCCAACCCCACTCACTTGATTTCAAATAAGGATTTTCAACTGATGCAAAAATATTACCTTTTGCTGTTGATTTTAATTCGGTATTACTCGTTGCAACTAAGCTGTTATAGTATGAAAATGACACAAAATCAACAACACCTTCTTTGAGAACATTCTCATCATTTTCTTCGAAAGGTATTGTTATTTGATTACGCTCTAATTGCTTCAATGCATATGTTGGATAAAATCCTCGACATTGAACATCAGCGAAGAAATAATTTTCGCGATCCATTTTGATTGACTCCATCACATCTTCAGGATTACAAGAATATGGATATGCATTTCCAGCTGCAAGCATACAACCCAGTTTCATAGATGGATCTATTTTATGTGCTAAAATCACTGCCTTAGCACTTGCAACTAGTTCATGATGAGTCGCAAGGTAGCAAATCTCATCCCGGTTTTCACTTGCATCAAACATCAATCCTGCAGCCATGAACGGCATATGTAAAATCATGTTTATCTCATTGAATGTAATCCAATACTTTACTTTTCCTTTAAATCGATTAAATAACGTTTCACATAAATTCAAATAGAAATCGATGCATTGACGATTACGCCAAGAACCATATGTTTCTACTAGATGCAAAGGAACATCAAAATGATTAATTGTAACTAAGGGTTCAATATTGTATTTTAAACATTCATTTATTATATTCTCATAAAACAATAACCCTTCTTCATTTGGTTTTTCCTCATCACCGTGTGGATATATTCTTGACCAACCGATAGAAAAGCGGTATACCTTAAACCCCATTTGGGCAAATAGTGCTATATCTTCTTTATAGTGATGATAAGCATCTACAGCATAATGCGAAGGATATTTACCTTCTTTTATTTGATTATAGTGTAGCTTACCACTCGCAACTAAGAATCTTTGCTCACCCGAAGGAATTACATCAATGTTAGATAAACCGCGATGTCCTTCTTGATAAGCACCTTCAACTTGATTAGCTGCAGTTGCTCCACCCCATAAAAAATGTTTTGGAAATGCTTCCATGTACTTACCTCCTAACGAATTACTGTCAACAGTTCTTCTTTACTATTTAAGCCTGTTTCTATGATATCCATGAATTCAGATGAATTGGTAATAACAATCGGTGTAACCAAAGAATATCCTTCATTTTTTATATCTTCTAAATCAAATTCAAGTAACTTATCGCCTACTTGTACTTTATCACCTTGATGTACTAATGGTTTGAAATATTTTCCATCTAACTGAACAGTATCTACACCAACATGAATTAAAACTTCTATTCCATCATCTGAAGTTATTCCAATCGCATGTCCAGTAGGGAAAAATGCTGTTACTACACCACTCACTGGTGAAGTTACTTCACCTTTAGTTGGATCTATTGCTAAACCCTTCCCTAAAACCCCTTGTGAAAATGCAGCATCTTGAACATCTGATAAAGGACATACAGTTCCTTCCATTGGATAAAAGATACTTTGACGATTTAATAAATTTGGTTGTTTATTTTGAACTACAACTTCTTCTTTTTTATCATCTTTCCAAAAAATAGTTGTAACTATAAAACCTAATACCATTGCAGCAACTGCTCCAATGATTCCGATAATCATACTATCCATATTGTTATTCGCTGGATTAATCATTGCTGGAAATTCAAAAATTCCAAGTCCACCCATGATATATTCTTTTAAGTTCATAAAACCATAGAAAGCACCTACTGCTGCTGATACTAGACAACTAATAATAAATGGTTTTTTTCTTGGTAATAAAATTCCATAGATTGCTGGTTCTGTAACTCCAAAGATTCCAGAAATTGATGCTGGTAAACACATTTCTCTTAATTTCTTATCTTTTGTTTTAACCATCATTGCTAAAACAACTGCGGTTGTTGCAAATGTTGCTCCAAAGAATGGCATCATTACATTATCAAAACCTAATGTTGCAATATTGTTGATATACACTGGAATAAATCCCCAGTGAAGACCAAAGATAACCAAAATTTGCCATAAACCACCAACTAATGCGCCTGCAATTAATGGTGAGAAATCTCTTACTGCAATTACTGAGGTTGCAATCAAACTTGATGCAAATGTTGCGATTGGACCAATAACAATAAATCCTGCTACTAAAGATATTAGTAGTGTAAACATTGGTACAAAGAAGAATTTAAGTGAATCTGGTATGATTCTATTTGAAATTTTTTCTATTTTACTCGCAAAGAAACAAATCAAAATTACAGGTATTACTGTTGAAGTATAGTCCATCGTGATAATAGGTATACCAAACAAATCAATATACACGGGCGATTCAAATATTGTTCCCGCAAACAATGTAGTAAGAACTGGATTTGCTGCTGAAAGTGTTGAAG
>NZ_JAVXGL010000014.1:11814-39229 GCF_036657415.1 Anaerorhabdus sp.
ATTGGATAACATAATGCTGCTCCAATTACCAATCCTACATAAGGTTTTAAGCCAAATTTTTGTGCTGAACTGTACCCAAGCATAACTGGTAAGAACATGAACATTGCATCACCAATAGTTGTAAGTAAAACATCTGCGCCACTTCCTGGCGCATACCAACCAAACACCAAAAATAAAGCATTAAAGCCTTTAAGCATTCCAGCTGCTGACATGACTCCTAAAATTGGTTGAAATATACCAGAAACAATATCAATACATTTGTTAAGGAAACCTTTACTTTGTCCACCTTGTGATGAAGAATTATTTTCACTAATTCCTGCAATTTTACAAACATCTTGATATACCTCTGGCACATGATTCCCAATAACAACTTGATATTGTCCTGCTGATTTAATAAGCGTCACAACACCATCAAGATTCTTAATCACTTCATCATTTGCTTTCCCTGAATCTTTTAACTGAAAACGTAAACGTGTAATACAGTGTGTTAAGGAAGAAATATTTTCTTTTCCCCCAACATTTTTAATAATTTCTTTTGCCAATTGCTCATACTTTCCCATTTTAATGACCTCCATTTTCGTTATTAACAGTAAAGTTGAAATATGAAGGTTTAGCCAACTGAATGTAACTACCCAGAATTTAAGTTATTTTAATTATGCACCCCTCCTTTTATTTATATTCATTATTGAGACTACTTATTCTTCTGAATAATTCGTTCAATATGAATGACTAAATAACATTGCTCCTCGTTTGACAAATCATAACTATAGTTATTGAATACAAATGCCTTAATTTTGAGCACACAGTTATAAGCTTCTTGATATAGTTTCTTTATTATTTCTAATAAATCATCGTTTTCATTTCCATCATAGGATGTATTTGTCAGTAATCTTTGTGCAAAAAACTTCAAATGCGTGATGAAGCGATAGTAATATGGGGAATCCTCATTAAATGTAACATTGCATGTATATTTAACAATATTCAAGATTTCTTGCATGAACTTCGTCAATCCTTGAATATCTCCAACACTTGATTCCATTTGGGCATTTACTAAATGAAGTGCAATGAAACCAGCTTCATCATCTTGAAGTGATACCCCAAGTTGTTCATTAATTATTTCTAATGCTAATTTCCCAATTGCATATTCTTGTGGATAAAATCGTTTGATTTCCCATAAAAGTACATTTTTTACATCGATTCCTTGCTTACTTCTTTCAATGGCTGTATGAATATGATCACTAAGTGTAATTACTGCTGTTTCATTTAATTTTTTATCCAGTTTGTTTGTAGCTAAATGAATGATATTCATCGCTACATCTATTTCTTGAAGTGGAATTTCATTTAATAGTTCTACAAGTTGTTGATTTGTCCCTGTTAATGATAAAACAAACTCTTTCTCAATGAGGTTTGGATCAAAGTCATCATCTGCATGTTTTCTAAAACCAATACCTCTTCCCATATAGATGTGTTCTTGATTTTGTTCATCCAATACAATGACAATATTATTATTTATGACCTTGTATATTTTCATGTTTCCCCCTTTTAGCAAAAAAACTTACATATCCCCACTAAAAAACAATGAGTTGATATGTAAGTTTAGCTTACCTTCACGTAATAACTACCTACGCGTTGATATTATCATACAAATTTATTTAATGCAATCGCTTTCTTTATTATTTTGCACTAAAGCGATAAAATGATCCGTTGATGAAAATGTCTACATTATTTTCATCAACGAATTGATAGGAATACCCAGTGCCAAAGTTGGATTGATCATCTTTAACTGGAATCATTGAACCACTAACTTGACTATCAATCTCTCCATCCATGACCCCACAACGTTTATCAATATCACTTAGTTGATTTGTATCAAAATATAGCTTTCCCTGAATCATTACCATTGGAATCAAATCAACTGGATTATTTTCATTCAACAAAATAGCATATACATTTTTAATTTGACCTGGATAACTTCTAAGAACAATTCCATCATAAATAACTTTAACTTGTTGATTTATACTGAAATTTTTCATACTATCGTTAAGTTTCGTCTTTAAAGATACCCAGTAAAGAGTACTTTCATCTTCATTTTGAGTCATTATGAGAATTGAATCTTCACTGACTTCCATCACCGTTCCAATAATAAATGGTTTATCTTTTAAATCATTCATTGTCATGGGACGATTCATGTACAACATGTATGCACTAATAATTAGTAAGATTACAATAGAACCAACAATCCATTTTTTCTTCATGTTGTTTACCTCTCTCTATTTATCATGTTAGTATTTTGCACGGGTTTCTATGAATAATTAAGCGGTTATCTTTTTCATTTCTTCATGATAGATATTAGCTTTTTCTTTTACCTCATCAAAATTTGAACCTTTAATACAGAAGTAAATTTTACATTTTGGCTCAGTACCACTTGGTCTTACCGCAATCCAACTGCCATCTTCAAGATAATATTTTAAAACATCAGAAGGTGTAAAACCAACTAGTTTTGAAGTGATGCCATCTTTCATGACTTCCATTGTGCCATAGTCTTCCCATCCCATTACTTTTTTACCTGCAATACTTTCAAGACGGTTGTTTCTTAAATCAGAAATAATTTTCTTGATTTTCATAGCACCTTCTTGTCCAGCTAAAGTAATTGAAACTTGTGATTCATCATATGTACCCAGTTTTGCATATAAGTCATGAAGTACATCCACTAATGTCTTACCTTGTTGTTTGTAATAAGCAGCAGCTTCTGCCAACATAAGACAAGCTTGTTGTGCATCTTTATCACGTACAAATGGTGAAATCAATGAACCATAACTTTCTTCATATCCAAATACATATTCTTTTTCATGATTAATTTCATATTTCGCAACTTTTTCGCCAATAAATTTAAATCCTGTAAGAGTCTTTTCTGTTTCTACATGGTAACTATCTGCGATTTTTTCACCTAAATCACCTGTTACAACTGTATTAAACATAACGGCATTTTTAGGCATTTTCCCTTTCGCAACCAATTGACTCAAAATATACTCAATTAAAATTGCTCCTGATTGATTTCCTGTAAGAATTTGATATTCACCATTACTCTTAACACCTACTCCCATACGGTCAGCATCAGGATCACAAACCAGAATAATATCTGCATCATTATTTTTAGCATATTGTATCGCTAATTCATATGCTCCTAATTCTTCTGGATTAGGTGTTTTTGTATTTGAAAAATCTGGATCTGGATCACATTGTTCAAGAACTGGAATACAAGTATATCCTGCAATATCATAAATTGTTCTTACTGGTATATTGCTAGTCCCATGTTCTGGAGAGAACACAATTTTAATATCCTTTTTCACATTTGGATTTAATTGAATACCTAAAACATCTTGAATATATTGTTCATCAATTTCTTGTCCAATCATCGTGATTAGTTTTTCTTGTTCTACAGTTGGATTAGCTTGAATTGATAATTCATCTTCAATTGCATTAACACAATCAATAACTTGACTAGCAAGTGCAGGAACTAATTGACAACCTTTTTCATCATAAAGTTTGTATCCATTATATTCTTTAGGATTGTGTGAGGCAGTAATCATAATTCCGCCAAAACAATTTAATTTGCGAACAGCATATGAAAGTTCTGGTGTTGGTCTTAAACTTTCAAACACATAGGATTTTATATTATATGTTGCTAAAACTCTTGCTGAATCTATCGCAAATTCTTTTGACATATGACGATTATCGTAGCCAATCGCTACCCCTCGTTTCATCGCTTCTTCTCCATAAGAGGCAATGTAGCCAGCGAATCCAGCATTTGCTTTGCGGATTGTATGAATATTAATACGATTTGTTCCAGCACCTAAAATGCCACGCATTCCTGCGGTACCAAATTCGATATTTGTGTAAAAAGCATCATTCTTTGCTTTTTCATCCATACCTCTTAATTCATCAACTAATTTTGAATCTGTATTCGAGTTACTTAACCATCTTTGATATTTTTCTTCTATCATATTTTTCTCCTCGTTTTGAAAAAAAGGAAGATGCATTAAGGCATCTTCCTTTAATTATATTTTTTTATACCTAAGCGATGACTTTTTGAGCGCGTAGTACTTCTTCGATTGTTGCGATAGCTACTTCTTCATCTTCACCTTCGCAAGAAACTACGACTTCAGATTGTGTAGGAATACCTAAAGACATTACACCCATAATAGATTTCATGTTTACAGTACGTCCTTTATAAGCCACTTTGACTTCACTTTTGAATTTACTTGCTGCGTTAACTGCTACTGTAGCTGGACGAGCATGTAATCCAACAGGGTCAATTACCAACACTGAAATTTGTTTCATTTTTCTAATCCTCCTGTTTACTGTCTTCATTTTAAACTAAAAACTGCTAACTTACAAGAAGTTACTTGTGATAATTTTCGTTTTTCGTGATTTTATAGGCTCTATAAATTTGTTCTACCAATAAAAGACGAACAATTTGATGTGGAAACGTACATTTAGACAAGCACCAACGCACATTTGCACGTTTAATCACCTTTTGACTATATCCAAGTGATCCTGCAATCACAAAAGTAACTTTACTTGATTCATAAATGAATAAATCGGATAAAACCTTACTAAACTCTTCAGATGAATATTCTTTTCCATGTAAATCAAGTGCAATGACAACTTCATCATCACCAATCTTTGATAGAATTGCATCACCTTCTTTTTCTTTAACTATTTCTTGTTCAGCTACAGATGCATTGGGAGCACATGGATAATCTTTTACTTCTATCCATTCAAGTTTAGTATATGGACCTAATCGTTTACAATACTCGTCAATACCATCTCTTGTATATTTTTCTTTAACTTTTCCAACCGCAACTATCTTAATCATTCAATAGTAACGAGGAATGTAATGTCTTCGTTATCACGAGAAACTATTACTTCAACTTCATCTCCTGGATTAAGTGCATATAAAGCTTGGCGATAAGTCTTAAAGGATGTAATTTCAGTATCCCCTAAACGAACAAGAATATCATTTTTTAATATTCCTTTCTCACTCGCTGGTGTACCCGATAATACATTTGTGACAAGAACACCTTTTGTACGATCAAGTGGAAGACCTAAATAACTTTTTTGGTAAACTGATAATTGGGCAATATCTTTTCCTTCAATCCCTAATATTGGGCGTTTTACTTCACCCGTTTGTTTAATTTGTTCTACAACGGGGATTACTTCACTAATAGGAATAGCAAAGGCAATTCCTTCATATCCATCCGTAGTTAATTTCATTGTAGTAATTCCAATAAGATCACCACTTAAATTGATAAGTGGTCCACCACTATTACCTGGATTAATTGCTGCATCTGTTTGTAATACAACCATTTCCCAGTCAATAATGCCGTCGTTGTTCAAATCAACAGGTACAGTTCTATCCAAACCTGAAATAATGCCAAATGTAACAGAGCCTTGGAAATCTTGTCCTAGTGGAGACCCCATTGCAACGACATATTCACCTTTTTTAAGGACAGTTGATTCACCTAAATTAAATGGTTCCACTTCAAATGTTGGGGTAACTTTCAAAACTGCCAAGTCGGTTAATTCATCACTACCTAATAAATTCGCAAGCAATACTTCACCATTATCAAATGTCACAAAAATCTCAGTAGAATTCGCAATTACGTGCTGATTTGTAACAATGTAGACGCCTGTATCATCTTTACTGTAAACGACACCACTTCCGATTGAAACAAGATTTTCATGTGCACTACTTGTAACACTAACTACCTTCGATTCTGTCTTACTTATAACGTTTGTTAAATCTGAAGTAAATCCATTAATTGTATTGTTATTGTATACTTGTGTGGGCTTGGTAGGAGTTGTATCAGTACTTTTTAATTGACTAATTTCAAAAGCAAGATAACTATTCCAAACCAAGAGCACAACAATGAGAGCTATGAGAAACTTTTTCATTTCCTTCTCCTCCTTGTACCATGACAAACTGATCCGATGCAATTATAACTAAATCTTTATTTAAATTCTTTTTCTTCATTAATGCTTCAGTATTTACTTTTAATGCTTTTTGTCGTGTGTTTGCTTCATCAGAAATATGTGCCAAAAAGATTTGCTTTGTCTTTTCAGTAACTATGTTCATCAATACCTCTGCACAATTTTCATTACACAAATGTCCATTATCTGAGAAGATACGTTGTTTTACAAAATGTGGACGTCTTGATTCCATCAACATTTTCAAATCATGATTACTTTCTAAAATAATGTAATCTGCTCCTATTAAATAAGAATAATAACTCTCATTCAAATATCCTGTATCGGTAATATATACTAACTTTTCTGTTTCACTTTCAATCACAAAACCCATCGTTTTTTCAGCATCATGACTTAATGGTAATGGTGTAATCTGCAATTTCTTAATTTGAAAAGATTCAAATGGCTCTAGAATATGAAGATTTTTACATCCATTAATTTCAAGTGCAGAATAAACTTCTTTATTTTTAAACATTTGGATTTGACTAACATGATCGACATGTTGATGTGTTACTAAGCACGCATCAACATCATCGATTTCAATTCCTAATTCGCGATAACAATTTTCTAAATATTTTCGTGTTGATCCACAATCAATCACAAGTGTACAATCTTTATCTTGAAGTACAAAACTATTACCTTTTGACCCACTACAACATAATGCGAATTTCATAGTTAACATGCCAAGAATCCATCACATGGATCACGTCTTCCACCTGGTGCTGTAGGATCTAGAATAAAGAAGTGAACATGTGGACCACTTGCTCTACCTGTCATTCCAATTTGGCCAATGATTTCACCCTTGTCCACAATTGTTCCTACAGGAACATCTGATAATTTGTTCATATGTCCATAGTATGTTGATAATCCATTACCATGGTCAATAATAATATAGTTACCATTGGTTCCATTATAACTAACTTCAACAACCGTACCACGGTCTGCAGCATAAATGTTACCATATCGTTCATAACGATTTTGAATATCAATTGCTCTATGTCCAGCATAACATCCCCAACGACAAGTTATGTTTGGATTATCAATAGGCCAACGGAATGATCCTGTACCTTGACTTGGAATTGCCATTGTTCCTACATAAATAATTTCTTGTTGCGGTTGTATTGTTACAATTGAGGAAACTTCTTCCCCAGAATAGATAACTCCATTGATCCAAGTTTCTTCATACAATGCATTTTTAGAACCTACTTTTGCTTCTTGATAAAGTTCTTGTTCATTAGTATACATATCTTCTTTCTCAATATAGAGTGTTGAAGCTGGATACTCAATTTCTTTTCGAAGTGATTCCTTTTTAACTACCACATCCAATGGTGGTTGAAAATAAGTAACATTTAACTTCATACCTGGGGTTAATACTTGATCAATCCCTGATAAAACATCATCATTAATATTTACAATTTGTTGTGCTGATAGAGCTCCATTTTTAGAACCTACCCCTTCAATAGTATCTTGATTTACAACAGTGTAGTATTGTTTTTCAACACCTTTTCCGTATTTCAGGAATTCTAAAATTTCACCTTCTGTTGTCATTATTTCATCCGGTGTTGCATACGCTTTTTTAAGTGAAATATCTTGTAGTATTTCAATACTCATATCACGTTCACCATAAGTAGTAAGTGAGGGAACAGTTTCATTTTTTAAAATTCGATTAAGTGACTGCTCATCAACAAAATAAAGTAAATATTTGTGAAGTGCATCCTCATATTTTTTTACATCATCTACATAAATAACCGCAATAACACCATTTTCATCTGATATTTCAATAGCGTTTACTTCGACAGTAAATGTATTTTTATCCTTAATGTATTGAATGATTTTTTCATCAATATTTTCATAATTTGTATAGCTTAATTCTGTAACTTCATATAAATCTTTTCCGATATCCAAATTTGTATTAGGAAACGTTTTTTCATATGATTCTTTATAAACAGTATCTAACATTGCTTCAATTGATTTAGAATCATGAAGAACTCCTAAAAGTTTTCCATTATCATATATTTTAGTAATTTCTTTTGGTTCTTTATTTACATCAATGATGGCTTGAGGCAAAATCGAAGTTTCCACTTGTTGATTTGCTTCAACACTTCTCTGACTATCGCCAAACCCAATCATTGGTGCAAGATAAACAATCGCAAGACTAGCTAGTGCTGCAATTAAAATAGGTAGTATCTTTTTCATCGCATCCACCCTTTCTATTCTTTATTTATTGAGAACGATCTACATTATAGAACGCATTGATATCTGCCTTGAATGCAACATCTAAACGGCGTGTTGCTCCATTACGATGTTTAGCTACATCTACTTCGACAGTTTCAATACCATTCTTAATTGCTTCCTCTTTTTTCTCATCATCATAATATGATTCTCTAAACAATAAGATAATCATATCCGCATCTTGTTCAAGTGCTCCAGATTCACGTAGATCCGACATCATTGGTCGTTTATCTGTACGTTGTTCTACTCCACGTGATAATTGCGATAATGCAATTACAGGAACTTTAAGTTCACGTGCAAGAGCTTTTAAATTACGTGAAATTTCTGATACTTCTTGTTGACGATTATCCCCATTTTTACCATTTCCTGTAATTAACTGAATATAGTCAATTAAGATACACGATAATCCATGTTCAGCTTGAAGCTTACGACATTTTGAGAATATTTCAGACACCCTAACTCCTGGTGTATCATCAATAAATATTTTAGTTGATTTTAATTCTGTTACAGCCTCAGATAATTGATTCCATTCACCACTAGATAAATATCCTGTTTTTAAATGATCACCTAAAACTGTACTCTTTGCCGAAAGAATACGACTGATTAATTGTTCAGCAGGCATTTCAAGTGAGAAAATCGCAACTGCTTTTTTAGTTTCAATTTGTGCCATATTCATTCCTAAATTAAGTGCAAACGCCGTTTTTCCCATTGAAGGACGCGCTGCAAGAATAACTAAGTCACCTGGCTGAAACCCATGTGTTAAGCGGTCTAAATCTTTAAAACCTGTCGCAACTCCAGTAATTGGCGAATGATTATCTGCCATTTTTTGAATATTTTCGATAACAGAATTAATTACTTCTGTTCCTGTTCTAAAATCACTAGTACGACGATTTCTAGTAACACTTAAAATTCTCTTTTCTGCACTATCTAAATAATCATCAATATCAACTTGTCCATCTAATCCTTCTTCTGCAATAACTTGTGATGCTTCAATTAAGCTACGCATAAAAGCTTTATTTTGAATAATTTCAGTGTATGTTTTTGTATTTGCACTTGTTACTGCGGCATCACAAAGTTGCATCAAGTATTCAACTCCACCAACTTGTGATAAGCGATTCATATCATTAAGACGTGTAGAAACCGTTGTCATGTCCACTGGTTTACCTTCTGCATGCAAATCGAAAATTGCCGCAAAGATTTTACGATGGGCTTCTAAGTAAAAATCTGAATCTTGTAACCCTTCATCAGACACAATAGTCATACTATTTTGATAGACCATTAATGTCCCTAGTAAGGATTGTTCAGCTTCTAAACTATTGGGCATTTGACGATTCATAGTTTTTCCTACACTTTCTCTTTAATCAAGCACTTAATTTCTCCAATTACATTTTTATATAACTCCACTTTTACATGTGAATATCCTAAACTTCCAACTGGATTTGTATCAATAAATTTACGTTTATCTACATGAATATCATATTTCTTAGCAAGTTCTTCAACAATTTGTTTTGTTGATATTGAGCCAAATACTCTTCCATTTTTACTATTTAATGTAAATTCTAATGTGATTTCTTTTAATTTTTCTTTTAATTCTTTTGCCTTTTTTTCTAATTCAGCTTCATTTTGTCTTTGTTCTTCCTTTTGATCTTGAAGAATTTCCATACTTTTATTTGTAGCTTGTACTGCAAATCCTTTCGCTATCAGAAAGTTTCTTGCGTAGCCATCAGCTACTTCAAGGATTTCTCCTTTTTTTCCTACTTTTTTAACATCATTCAACAGGATGACTTTCATTTCCTTCAACCTCCTCGATATACCGGCTAATCGCATCGATTAACTCGTCTTTTAATTCTAACACATTTGACCCATTACGTTGAAGTGCTGCAGCGGTTAAATGTCCTCCACCATGCATATTTTCCATGATACGTTGAACATTTACTTTGCCCTTACTTCGCGCACTTATTGCGATTTGTTGGTCATTAATCTTCGCAATAACAAAACTTGCTTGCACATCTTTAATTTGCAAAATACTATCTGCAACTTGTGACATAATCGAACGTGAAATAACACGGTTTTCAACCGGTGCTATCATTATACCCTTTTCATACTGTTCACAGGTACTCATTATTGAAGATTTCATCGCAAATTCAGAATACGTATCTTTCAAGTAATCATCAACAACAAGTGGATCGGCCCCTAGGGAACGAAGCATACTCGCTGCTTCAAACGTTCTACTTCCAGTACGCACCTTAAACCGATTTGTATCAATAATAATACCGGCATACATAATATTTGCCTCAAGTTCATCAATTTCAATACGATTTGATAAATATGGAATAAATTCTGATATAAGCTCTGATGTACTTGATGCTCCTGCTTCTATATACACTAGTGTTGGATTTACTTCTAAATCTGCACTACGACGATGATGATCAAAAATCGCAATTTTGTTAGCTCGTTCTAACACTTGTGAACCATTTGATTGTTTAAGACTATGGTGGTCCACCATAATTACTAGAGAATCATCACGATATTGATTAATTGCTTCATTTTCAGTTACAAATTGATGGCGAGCAGCTAATTCAACCTTGCCACTTTCCATAACTGCAGCTAGTTTTTCTTCAATACCACCTGTTTTCGCAATGATACAACAAGGTTTATTGTAAGCTTGAACAATACGACTCATTGCTATTGCTCCACCAATACAATCAAAGTCTGCTTCTTTATGACAACAAATAATGATATTTGATGATTTTTGAATCAAATCTTTCAATGTGTTCGCCATGATTCTAACACGTACACGGCTTCGTTTTTCAACGGCTTCAGAACTACCACCAAAATACTTCACATCTTCACCAGAACGACGAATCGCTACTTGGTCACCACCACGTGCTTGTGCCAAATCAAGTAATTGAATAACCATTTCATCCAATTCTTCATAATTACTTGTACCACGAGCAAATGCCATTGATAGTGTAATTGATACATCCAGTTCTTGTGATGCTTTTTTTACAGTATTTAAAATACTAAAGCGATCATCTACTAAAGTTCTAAAAATTGCTTCATTTAAAACAACCATATATCTATCATTCTTCAAACGACGAAGTAATAATCCATGGCTTTTACACCAATCGATGACTGGTTGACGAATACTTGTATTAATACTTGATGTTAGCTTTTCATCTTCATAACGTGTTGATTCTTCATAATTATCTAAATTAATAAGTCCAACTACGACCTTTTCATCTTCATACGCATTTTTAAATTCCTTTGTTTCTGTTATATCCTTGAAGAATAAAACTTGCGCATCCTCTTTACGATGAACTAAATAAATATGATCATCCAATGTAATTTCTATTTCATCTGCTTTACCCGCAATTAAGTCATCTATTTCTGGAAGCCATACAAGTAGTTTTTTACCTACTCGATTAAAACCTCTTTCATCAAATAGATCACTCATCCAAGTGATTACATAATTATCATCATAAGAAACCATTCCTGTTTCGCCAAATAAGAAGGCATCTTTTGCCTCAGTTCCTAAAATACGAGTAACTCCTAGATTTCTTTCTTCACTATCATTTTCAAACGTCTTAAATAAAATCGCAAATGCAGCAATTTCAATAATCGTAATTAAAATAGAGGCGATGACATTAACATCCCACATTAGTTTAAAGAAAACAATTAGTATCACTTGAAACACAAGTAATAAAGTTACCTGGATTTTCAGTTTATTTAGTTTGTCCATTTTGAACCCTCCTCAAAAGATTCTCACGCCAGTCCGTGGTAATATATAAAAATCCAAAAAATGCTAATGCTGGTATAGCTATTTGCATAAACAAAATCAATCCAATCATAAGATATAGACTAATATTCTTTTTGAATTTCGCAGCACCTAAAATCACCGCTCCTAAATATCCAAATCCAATTAAATAGATATTTGAAATGATTAATACAATCATCGCAAGCACTTGAATATTTTGTTCTAATGGTGTTCTAAGTCCATACTCTGCTACTGCCCATCCAACTAACGCAACATACCCTGTCCATTTTGGAGCATTAATTTGTGACAAGGGTTTTGCCTTTGGAATATGAAAACCAAAGCGTGTAAGCATCAAACGTGAAATCACGTGAATAAGTAATCCTTCTAATACACCTGCAAAAATAACACTAAAGCCAACTGATACTTTAATAAGTTGAGTCACATCAAATGCAAAAGCCACTCCTGTTGAACCAATAACTTGATTCATCATATCGCCAATGGTTTTAATTTCCATATTTATATCATAACCGAAAAAAGACGCAAATAAAACTGTTGTTACCAAACTTGATATGACTGAAATAGTCATTGTAACAAACAATAATTTACGATTATTCCAACCTACTTTTACACCATTACCATAAATAAGTCCTGATATAGCTGTAACCGCAAAATAATAGATTGATTGTGGTGTTCCTAAAATCAGTGTTAATAATACCATAGCTGATAAAGGCAATATTCCATCTTTCCATCCATATTTTGCAGTAAAGAATACCATTGGTAAAGGTAAAATCCAAGCAAATAATTCTAGAATACCTGCAAATTGACGATTAATTAAAATAAGGACTCCTACAAGCGCAACCATCATTGCGCCATCAGTTATCTTTCTTACATTGTTATTCATGGTTCACCCTCCAAAAGTTCAAAAACCTCCATCATACCGACGGAGGTTTAGTTATTAGTCATTAACGTATGGTAATAATGCCATTTGACGAGCACGTTTGATTGCTGTTGCTAACATACGTTGATATTTAGCACGAGTTCCAGTTACACGTCTTGGAATAATTTTTCCGTTAGCTGAAACGAATTTCTTCAACAATTCGATATCTTTATAGTCGATAGAAGTTACATTATTTTTTGTGAAATAACATACTTTCTTACGTCCCATTCTTTGTTTTTTAAATGCCATGGTAGATAATCTCCTTTCTTAAAATGGTAAATCATCACTAGATATATCTAGAGATGGTCCAGCGTTGAAATCTTCAAAACCGCTGTTGTCCGCTTCATAACCAGATGATTCCATCCCTGAATAAGATGGAGTATCAAAATTTGAAGGTGAACGGTTTTCAGAAGCAGATCTTGATTCAAGCAATTGACATGAATCACATACAACTTCTGTAACATATACCTTTTTACCATCAGTACCGTCGTAATTACGTGTTTGGATACGTCCTTCAACTCCAACTAGTGCTCCTTTTTTAGCATATTGGCCTAAAAAGTCAGCAGTTTGGCGCCAAGCAACGCAGTTAATAAAATCAGCTTGTCTCTCTTGATTTTGTCCTGATGTTCTACGATTGCAAGCAACTGTGAACGTCGCAACAGAAAGTCCAGATGACGTTTTTCTTAAATCAACATCTTTTGTTAGTCTTCCGACTAAAACGACACGATTAATCATTAGGGATACCTCTTAGTTTTCGTCTTGTTTAATAATCATGTAACGAACAATGTTTGCATTGATATGCATTAAACGGTCAAATTCTTTAACAGTTTCATTGTCAGCTTCAAATGTTACTACAACGTAATAACCTTTGGTCATGTCTTCTATACGATACGCAAATTCTTTCACGCCCCACTCGTCAACATTTGCAATTTTACCACCACCGTTAGTGATGATTGCATGCATTGTTTCGATTACTTCTTGGCGTTTAGCATCTTCTAAAGATGCATTTACGATGTACATGACTTCATATTTTCTCATGTGTACACCTCCTTATGGTCTATTGGCCTATACTTAGGCAAGGAGTAGACGATTTATCTACCCGTGCCTATGATTTTATCATACCTCATCTTGCTTGTAAACTTTTTTCATTAAAAACCCTCGATTTAAAGCCTTTTTTCTTCACTTTCTCACATATATCCTGTACTGTTAATCTATAAGGAGTAATTTATGAAAAAAAATAAGATATTAGCAATCACATTTACCATCTTGGCATTACTTGTAACACACCTTGCTTGCATTATTATTACCCATGATTACGTCCAAGGTTATTATGCTGCAAAATATATGGGTGCAAGTGCTCCTGCTGAGTTAGCATTTCTATGGTTAATTCCTTTTGGATTTGGTACTTTGCTCTTCACAATGTTGGCAATTTCATTTTATCGAAAGTATAAGATGAGTCTTGTTCAACACGATAAATCATCAACTTTGAAGAATCCTACCAACATTCCTGAAAGTATTGATGAAAATACCAAAAAATAACTGCAAAATAGCTAATTTATCATCTTTATTTATTGTCAAACTATGCTAGAATTATAAGGTACATTAAGGGGGTACGACAAATGACAAAGAAAAGTTTATTCTCAACAAAAACTATCGTTGCAACTGGATTAGGTGCTGCATTGTTCATGGTTCTATTCATGTTCGTTAAAATTCCTTCACCAGTTCCTGAAACAAATCTACAAATTGCTTATGGTGTATCAGCATTCTTTGGTGCAGTGTTTGGACCAATCTGTGGATTCTTAGTAGCATTTATTGGTCACGCATTAAACGACTTCATTAGCTATGGTGCTCCTTGGTGGAGCTGGGTAATCGCTTCTGGCGTTGCTGCTCTAATCGGTGGTGCCGCATACTTCATGATGGATGCAGAAAGTGGCAAAATCGGAAAAACAGAAATTTTAAAATTTTGCATCGTAAATATTATTGCTAACTTTGTAGCTTGGGTAATCGTTGCTCCAGTATTAGATATCGTAATCTATTCTGAACCTGTTAACCTAGTATTCGCTCAAGGTGTTGTAGCATTTATCCTAGATGCTATCTGTGCTTGTGTTATTGGTTCATTGTTACTTGTTGCATACGCAAAAACAAAGACAAGTAAAGGTTCACTTACAAAAGACTAGAACAATATAAAGGTAAGTAGATGAGCTAATTGTAAAGTTAGCTCATTTACTATTTAGAAAAGGAGAGATTAATCATGTCAAATCCCGTGATACAATTCAAAGATTTTTCATTTCAATACTATTCACAGGCTGAACCAACACTTCACAATATTAATCTAACAATCAATCAAGGCGAGAAAATTTTAATTGTTGGTCCTAGTGGCAGTGGTAAAAGTACACTCGGAAATTGCCTAAACGGTTTAATTCCCTTTGCTTATAAAGGCAGCATTCAAGGATCTTTACTCGTAAATGATATTGAAACCAAAAATTCAACTGTATTTGATTTATCAAAACAAATTGGAACTGTATTACAAGATTCAGATGGACAATTCGTTGGACTTAGTGTTGCAGAAGATATTGCTTTTGCACTTGAAAACGATAATGTACCTCAGTCTACTATGAAATTAAAAGTAGAAAAAATTGCTGAACTTGTTTCTATGGAAACACTTCTACAAAATAACCCTTTTGAACTATCCGGTGGTCAAAAACAAAGAGTTTCACTTGCTGGGGTAATGGTTGATGATGTAGATATCTTACTTTTTGATGAACCACTTGCAAATTTGGATCCAGCTACTGGGAAAACCGCTATCGAATTAATCGATGACATTCACAGCGAAGGAAAAACAATCATTATTATTGAACATCGTTTAGAAGATGTACTTCACCGTCATGTTGATCGTATTATTGTTATGAATGAAGGAAGAATATTAATGGATGATACACCAGATAATGTATTGTCTAGCAACATTCTTTTGGAACAAGGTATTCGTGAACCACTTTATATCACCGCATGCAAATATGCTGGAATTAAAATAACACCGGATATGAAACCAGAAAGCATTCATAGTTTCAATATCGAAAAGAGTAAAACACAACTACAATCATGGTTTAAAGCTCATGAACGTACAATGCCTTGCCCACAAGAAAAATCATTACTAGAAATTCGCAATTTGAATTTTAGTTATGATGGCAATCGTCCTATTCTTAAAGATGTATCGTTTACAATTAATGAAGGTGAAATGCTTGCTATCGTTGGGAAAAATGGTGCTGGAAAAAGTACCTTATCCAAGCTAATTGTTGGTTTTGAAAAAGAAGACAGTGGCTCAATTTTATTGGAAAACCAAGATTTGGTTAACTATACAATTAAAGAAAGAGCTGAACATGTTGGAATTGTTCTTCAAAATCCAAACCAAATGATTTCAAAGAATTTGATTTTTGATGAAATAGCGCTTGGACTTAGAATACGTGGATTAGCTGAAGAAGAAATTGAACAACGCGTTACTTCAGTTATGAAAGTTTGTGGATTACTTCCATTTAGAAAATGGCCTATCAGTGCATTAAGTTATGGACAAAAGAAACGTGTTACTATTGCATCTATTCTTGTGTTAAATCCCAAAATTTTAATTCTTGATGAACCAACAGCAGGTCAAGACTATCATCACTATTCAGAAATCATGGATTTCTTAGAAAATTTAAATAAAAATGGTCAGACAATTATACTAATCACACATGATATGCATCTCATGCTTGAATACACACCACGTGCCATTGTTCTTGCGAATGGTCAAAAACTCGCAGATACAAAAGCCTATGAAGTATTATGTGATGAGCATTTAGTTGAAGAAGCAAACTTAAAAGAAACTTCATTATTCGAACTTGCGATAAAAGCAGAAATCTCTAATCCTTTGAAGTTTGTGGAATGCTTTATTCTTGCAGAAAGAGGAGAACGTCATCATGAAAATTAAACTGTTCTCTTATAATCAACTTGATACATTTATTCACCATTTAAGTGGTCTTACCAAACTAGTATGTTTCTTATTCTTAACAACTACAGTTATGTTGACCTACGATATTCGTGTGATTCTCTTTGTTTTAGTTTTATCATTTGCGATGTTTAAAGTAGCAAAGATTCAATTTAAACAAGTAAAGCTTATGTTGATTTATGTTTTCATCTTCTTATTCACAAATTTTATTTTGACATTTATCTTTGCTCCAATGCAAGGTGTTGAAATTTATGGAACTGAACATATCTTGTTTAGAATAGCTGGTCCTTATGTGGTAACACTTGAACAACTATTTTATCAAACAACTAAACTTCTTAAATATTTATCTGTAATTCCACTGGGTATTATTTTCTTTCTTACAACAAACCCAAGTGAACTTGCTTCATCATTAAACAAAGTTAAAATTAGTTATAAAGCTTGTACAGCATTATCTCTAACTTTACGATATTTTCCCGATGTTCAACGTGATTACCACTCGATCTCACTTGCACAACAAGCACGCGGAATTGATTTATCAAAGAAAGAGAAAATCACAAAGCGTTTCAGAAATATCTTAACAATTTTGACACCACTTATTTTCACAACACTCGATCGTATCGAATTAATTACGAATGCAATGGAATTAAGAGGATATGGAAAATATAAAACAAGAACATGGTATTCATATCATCCATTAACACGGAATGATGTTCTAGCTATGCTTGTTTGCTTGGCTATATTTGTTGCTTCATTGTTAATTAGTGCATTTGTAAATCATGGCATTTACTTTAACCCATTTATTTAAAAGGAGAGAAATTTATGGAAAAACCAATTTTAGTATTTCAAACAGACTTTACATACAAAGAAGGTGCTGTATGCGCTATGTATGGTGTTGTCAAAAGTGTAGATCGTTCATTAGAAATCATGGATGGTTCTCATGAACTTCCACAATATGATACATGGTCTGCATCATATCGTTTATACCAATCAATGAAATTCTGGCCAGAAGGTACAATCTTTGTATCTGTTGTTGATCCAGGTGTTGGAACTGCAAGACGTGCAT
Organism: Anaerorhabdus sp.; assembly: GCF_036657415.1. Lineage (NCBI taxonomy): Bacteria > Bacillati > Bacillota > Erysipelotrichia > Erysipelotrichales > Erysipelotrichaceae > Anaerorhabdus > Anaerorhabdus sp. The sequence goes on from NZ_JAVXGL010000014.1 coordinate 29,813, forward strand.
GTGTTGCAAAAACAGCCGATGGCTACTATATCGTTACACCAGATAATGGTGCATTAACACATATAAAAAAATATGTAGGAATAACTGAAGTTAGAGAAATTGATGAAACAATCAATCGCCTTAAAGGCAAAGGTACTGAAGGCGTTGCGATTTTCCATGGCCGTGACTTGTTTGGCTACTGTGCTGCAAGACTTGCTTCAGGCATTATTACTTATGAACAAGTAGGAGCTACTTATCCACTTGATGAAATCGTGACTCATCCAATTTTAGAACCTACTCTTTCAACGAACAAAATAGAAGGAATCTTTGAAATCAATGACCCTAACTTTGGTAACTTATGGACAAATATTCCACTAAGCATGATGAGTGAAGCAGGATTCAACTATGGCGATATGATTAACGTTGAAATCAAACATAATGGTGAAACTAAATTTAACCAACCCGTATTATTCCACAAATCATTTGGAATGGCTAAAAAAGGCGAACCTATTATTTATAACAATGAACTTATGAAAGTTTCAATGGCTGTGTCCATGGGAAATTTCGTAGAAGAATACCACTGTGACTTTGGTTCTGATTGGACTGTCACTTTCACTAAATAGGAGAAATTATATGAAAAAAACATTAGTATTACAATCTGACTTTGGCTTAGTAGATGGCGCTGTTAGCGCAATGGAAGGCGTTGCCTTCAGCGTTGATGATAGCCTTCGTATTAGAAATTTAACACACGATATTACTGCTTATAATATCTTTGAAGCTAGTTATCGCTTATTTCAAACTGTAGAATATTGGTCAGAAGGTACAGTCTTTGTATCCGTTGTTGATCCAGGTGTTGGTTCACAAAGAAAAAGCGTTGTAGCTCTTACAAATGCTGGACATTATATTGTAACTCCAGACAATGGCACACTAACGCATATTAAAAAATACATGGGTATTAAAGCTGTTAGAGAAATTTCAGAAGTAACTAATCGTCGTGCAAATACAGAAGCAAGTTATACTTTCCATGGTCGTGATGTTTATGCATATACAGGTGCTCGTTTAGCTTCTGGTACAATTTCATTCGAAGAAGTTGGACCTGAATTATCAGTTGAAAGAATTGTTGAATTACCTACTGTTGATACTGAAATTACTGAAGACTCAGTAAAAGGTTCTATCGATATTCTTGATGTTCGCTTTGGTTCATTATGGACAAGTATTGAACGTGAAGAATTCTTGAAAATTAATCCTAGCTATGGTGAACGTTTAGAAGTTACTATTTATAACAATGATATGTTGGTTTATCAAAACCAAGTTGTTTATGGTAAAAGTTTTGCCGATGTAAGAATTGGTTCTCCAATTATATACATCAACTCAGTTTACCGTGTTGGTTTAGCAATTAACCAAGGATCATTTTCAAAAGCTTACAACATTGGTGTTGGAGCTCAATGGAGTGTTGAAATTAAAAAAGCATAAGAGATGGCTATTCAGTCATCTTTTTTATATGTTGACATAAGATGTCAGTTTTACTGTGCTACACTTATCCTATAAAGAAATATAAAGGAGAAAATCATGGAACTTATCAAAATCACCAAAGATAATTTAGAAAGCGAACATATTTGTTGTGCCATCTCAAATAATAATGATATTCAAGTAAAGGCTAAAAAATCGTGGATTGAATCCCAGCTTAATGAAGGTCTTGTATTTTTAAAATGCAATGTCCGCGGCAAATGTTTTATCGAATATATTCCTGCTGAAAATGCATGGGCTCCTATAGATGCTGATAATTACATGTACATTAATTGTCTTTGGGTATCTGGACAATTCAAAGGACAAGGATATTCAAATCTTCTTCTAGATGCCTGTATTAAAGACAGTAAAGAAAAAGGAAAAAGTGGACTTGTTATTTTATCATCAAAAAAGAAACAAGGATTTCTAGCAGATTCAAAATATCTAATATATAAAGGATTTAAACAAGCAGATATAACTGATACATCCTTTGAACTTTACTACTTACCTTTCTCAAAGAATACACCACTTCCTCAATTTAAAATGTCTGTAAAAAACAAGCCTAAGCAAACAGGATTTCTATTAACATATACCCATCAATGTCCATTTACTGCTAAATATGTTCCACTTATCGAAGCTATCGCAAACCAAAGAAATATCGACTTCAAAGTCAAACATATTCAAACAAAAGAAGAAGCACAAAAATGCTCTATTCCATTCACCACATATTCTCTTTTCTATAATGGAAAATTTATAACTCATGAGATTCTATCTGCTGCAAAGTTTGAAAAAATTCTTGAATCAATGGGGTTGTAGTAAATAGAACATTACCATTTAGAGATAAAAAGTAGATATCACTTACTGTGACATCTACTTTTTTATTTTGGTGTAATTAAAAGATTCATTGTGATTGTTTGTCCCTGTTTAATTTTATAATTAGCTAAAGGCTCTGCACCCCAACTACCATTACCTAATCCTCTTTGGTGCACATCTAAATGGAGAATTGGTGCATCCCTTTCTTCCAGTTCAAACATATGCTTTGCATTCGCAATATCAATATCTAGATATGCCAATACATTGACAGCTAAATTCGTATCAGAGATAAATCGTAAAGTCCCCTTACTACCCTTTATATCAAACCAACGTACATCCGTTTTATTACCACTGTCTTGTGGTTTTAATTGTGTAGAATTAAACCAATTCAATAAACTTCCCGAATAAATACCTACAAATGCAGCCGTATTACGATCACTATAATTTTCAAATGGACCTCGTCCATACATTTCGTAAGACTTTACCGATTTCGTTAAATTAAATATAACTCCAACCCGTGCAATTTCACCAACTGCTTTAATTGTTGGTACATCAATTTTTGACTCTATGAGTATGGATCCATCTCCACTCACTGTGTAGGTAGTATTTACTTTTGAATTTGTAGATTCAATCATACTTTGACTTTTTATTATTGCCTTTGTATCTGTATAACTTAACGAAAGAGAAACTAAGTTTGCAGTACTTTCCGCATTCATCACTTCTGGACTAAATTCAAGATCATTAGAAACTGGAGCTCTACCAAAACTTACATATGGACCATTTCCCAAAAAGGTTTCCCCCAAGTATGTATAGTCCGTGATAGTTCCTGTCCCTTTATCAATTTTAACAGTAAACTTATAACCACTTATCTCAATGAAATTTTCTTTTTCATTTACGACTATTGGTTTATTTTCTTCTTGCTGAAGTTCATTCTGGTTAACCTTTAAAATAAATTGTTCTTTTGAATGAATGTCACCTTTCTTGCCACCATATTCATTAGCCCAAACTTGATCTTTTGGATACTTCACATAAACATTAAGAATGACTTCACCTGTCAATGTCTTCAATGTTGATAGCGATAAATGTATATCTTTTGTTGTAAGTGCTTCAACATTTAATTGCGACTGTTCAAGGTCTTCTTTGTAAACTGAATATCCATCATTTAATAATTCAACTGATACCATAAACTCATTAAGATTAGTGTCAATGCTTTCATTAGTAACTGTTAGTATATTATCTTTAAAACTAAATTGAAAATCTTGTTGAACCTTTTTTACTTCTTCACTTTCAGCTTGTGGTTTGCGATTGGCACTGATTATTCCATTACCACAGAAGTCATCATCATGTAATTCAGTTCCCCAATCACCACCATGACCATAGAATTCATTTCCATTTTCATCAACCGTTAAAATTGATTGATCAATAAAATCCCATATGAATCCACCTTGTATATTTGGATAGCTACGATATACATCATAATATTCTTTAAAGTTACCTAAAGCATTCCCCATCGCATGTCCATACTCTGATTGAAAGAATGCATTCTTGTTATTTTTACCATACTCATTTACTTGGTCCAATGTCCAGTATTGCGTACTTACTACATCAACCATTGATTCTTCTCTTGTATTCCCAATTCGATTATCACGTTCATACACACGTAGTCTTCCTGGATCTCTCGATAAAATCCATCTAGATGTAACATAGAATGGATAATTTTCATCCATTGGATATTCATTGTAAGTTGATTCATTTCCTAATGACCAAAATAAGATGCTTGCATGATTCTTATCACGTTCGACCATACTCTTTGTACGATCAAGAATCAATGGAACATAAATTGGATTATTACCTGGTACAGATAATTCGTTTTCACCAATGTGTGATTCAATATTAGCTTCATCAACAATATACAAACCAATTTCATCTGCCACATCATATGTTAATTCTTGATTAGGATAATGTGATGTTCTAAATGCATTAATGTTATATGACTTCATCATAAACAAGTCTTGGATAATTTCTTCTTTGGTAATTGCTCGCCCATTATTTAAACTTGTTTCATGACGATTTATACCCTTTAAGATTATTGGTTTATCATTGACTAATATTTGTGACACACCTTCAATTTGTTTTACTTCAACTTTTCTTATTCCTACACGAGTACATACTGTTTCTACAACATTTCCTTTTTGATCAAACAATTGAATTAATACATGATATAAGTTTGGTTTTTCACTACTCCATAATTTTGGTTTAGATATCTCTACTTGTTGCATTACAAGAAGTCCTTCATCTTTTACTGTTTCAAATGATGGTAACATTCCAACTTCTTTTTTATTCGATTTATTTGAAACTAATTGTTCACCATCGTAAATATCCACAGATAATGAATATCCTTCTTTTATTTCTGTTGTCAAATTTCGAATACTTGTTTCAATATTAAGCGTTGCGTTTTCATAATCTGAAGCAATTGAACTTGTCACGAATAAATCTCTAATTTCTACATCATCTTTTGAATATAAAATAACATCTCTAAAGATTCCACTTAATCTAATAAAATCTTGATTTTCAAAGTAACTGCCTGTCGACCAGCGATACACTTCTACCGCAATTGTATTTTTACCTTTTTTGAGATAAGGGGTAATATTAAAATCTCGTGTTGAATAACTATCTTCACTATATCCTACGCGTTGTCCATTGATAGCAGATTCTACGCCCTTAAAACTCACAAAGATATTTCTACCCTCCATGGAATCATTAAGCTCAAATTCACGCTTATAATGCCCTACACTATTAAAAGCAGTCGGAGCTAGTGGTTCTCCTTGCCAACCATATTGAATCACTTCATTATTAATCCACGGATAAATTTGATTTATATAAATTGGACTTTCATATTTAAAAGTTCCGTCTTCATTTCGCTGTGTTTGGATATTGGAAGGTACTTCAATAGTTTCAAATTGTGTATCATCCCAATCTTCCCAATAAGAAAAAGCATCAAAACCAGCAATATTTTTTAGTCGCTCGGTTGGCTTTTTCGCATAATAAAATTGCCACGTCCCATTCAACGATTGAACATATGGTGATGATAAATAATCCAAGTCATCCAAGCTACTTTTTTCAGCTGCCAGCCCTTCTTCTTTTGAAGAATAAGGCCATATACTTGCATGAGCAGGTTCACTATTAACTTCGAATATGTCGTAACGATCATACCACTCTTCACTGACAAATGATGCGTCAGCAGCAAGTGCTTCATTATTTGGTTTAGGGGTATTTTCAGAATTCGTTGTTTGTGAGTCCTGGTTCGAACAGCCCACAAGTAATAAAAGAATAAAAATACATACTGTAAGTTTACGCATTATTTACCCCCTTATTCAAATTCTCTTTTTATAATTATAACAAGAAACAATCGTTTAACCAACGCAAGAAAAAAGATATACTTCGTTATGAAGAATATCTTTAATTAATGTCCAAAACTCATTATACTGATTGGTCCTATTTCAAGGTAAATACGAAACTCATTTTCATCATTGACATGAACTGTTTGATACCAAGCATCAGAATTACCCGTTTTTAAATTTTCCGTATTATTCTTAGCCATAGCAAATCCAATAATACCGCATCCTATTCCCACAATCATAAGCATGGTAGATAAGATAACAATACTTTTTTTACTTAATATTTGTTTCATCATACACCTAAACCTCTTATTCTTTGAAATACATATGTGTTTGTTAAATTCATTGCTTGTTTTGTAACTGCCATAAAGAATCTTCCTAGCTTAGCTGTTGCGATAAACAGAAGAACAAATGAACCTGTTGTAAATAGTCCGAGCCCTAATTGTATTATTCCCAAAGCCATATTTTGATACATTATTGCAAATGATCCTAAGACACTGACTGTCGCCATGATTAAGCAAGCTACCCCACCAATTCCTACACAAATAGGAATAAGCCAAATTACGATTAATCCTGCAAACAATAACATACATCCAGCCAATAACAAACATCCCGCCGCTAATAACAAGACCACCCATAATGGTGACCCCAGTATTAACAATATACTAATTAATGTTTTCTTGTTTTTTGTCATTGTTTTTTCTGGTTTACTTAAATCTTCTGTAATTATTTGTTCTGCAATTTCACCCGGTTTCCCAACCTTTTCTACTGCTTCTATTTCTGTCAAGCCATCTTCAATAAAATCATCAATCATTTCACTATAGAAAGATATTGCTTTATCTCTTTCCTTTTTATCAATACCTTGAAGTAAATTCTCAAGTCTTTCTAGAAATCCAATCTTATTCATCTCCCTGTTCTCCCTTCACAAAGTCATAGATTTTTTTTATCTCTCCCCAATCTTCTATAAACTTTAAGATATGTTCTTTTCCTATTGGGGTAATTTGGTAATATTTACGCAATCGACTATTGTGTTCAACAGAATAGGTTATAACCATTCTACTAGACTCTAGTCTTTTGAGAATTGGATACAATGTTGACTCAGATATTTCTATACATGTAGAAACATCTTTTACGATTTGGTAGCCATAAGAATCTTCATTCTTCAACGCCGCCAATACACAAAATTCAAGGAATCCTTTTTTTAATTGAGCATCCATAAATACCTCCTTATGTTGTATACTATACATTACATAGTATAATGTGTCAACGGGTATTTTGAAATATTCTAAAAAGTTGCTTGTTCAAGTATAATTAAGGTATCAAAAAGCAACTCAACAAATAGTTGAGTTACTAAATTGCAACTCAATTACCACTTGATAGGAAATTAAACCCATACTTGTTACGATACAGATATAACACAGGAGGATAAAAAATGTTAGATACAAGAGTAATAGGCAAAAAAATTCTAGAACTTCGCCAAAAATCAAATATGACCCAAATGGAATTAGCAGATAAACTATTTATTAGTTACCAAGCTGTATCAAATTGGGAAAGAGGTAATTCATTGCCTGATGTAACCAAATTACCTGAAATCGCAGAATTATTTAATATCTCTGTAAGTGAATTATTAGGAGAAAACAATTCACTCTTAGAAAGTGCTATTAAAAATGAAGAAAAAGAATTCATACGTATGAATCCTGAAAAAGTAAAAGAAGTAAAAAATGTATTACCAATCTTAAAGCCGAATCAAATAGAAAATATTGTTGATGAAATTAATACATCAACTGATTTTAGTGATTTATTGGAAATGCTTCCTTTTCTAAGTGAAAGAAAAGTAAATGCACTCGCTTTAATTCTTTTACAAAATAAAGAATATAATTCGATTCATAAACTGGGACCATTTATGAATGAAGATGATGTTTATAAAATTGCTTTAGCATTGATTGACAATAATGAATCTATTGATAAGTTACTTCCTTTTATCAATGAAGATGAGATCAGCAAACTTGTTTTAAAGTTACATGATATGGGAAAAGATTTAAAAAATTTATATCCTTTCTTGGATGAAAAAGATTTAAAAAAATTCGCAGGTATGCTTCATAAACAAGCTGGATTATCTGGGATTTTACCAATTCTTCCATTTATTGATGAAGACGATTTGGAAGAAATTGCAGAAGATGAGTACAAAAAAAATGGGCTCAAAAATTTTGAATCGCTTGCTCCTTTTTTGGAAGAGGATTTTCTTGCCAAAATCGCGAAAAAATCTATTCATGATAATGGATTAAAATCCATCAAACCGCTGATGCCATTTATCGATTTAGATAGTTTAGATGATTAAAAATAATTCATTCATATTCGTATATTAAAAGGAGAAAATAAAAAAATGAAAATGAACATAACATCTATTTTAAGAGGTTTTTTACCAATGCTAATGATACTTACCTTAGTAGGATGTAGTGCAACCCCTACCCAACCTACTCAAACACCCGCAACAGATGATAAAGAAATAATTACAGAAGGATATACATTATTAATTCCTTTATTTGTAAAAGATGGTCTACCAGGTGTTAAATATAATGCTGATACCGCTCAAGTACAAGTAACAATCACTAGCAATACAATTGATGTAAATACATTGACTGCTTTAGATATTCGAGCATTCTATGATGCAAGTTTATGTGAAGTAGGTAAAGAATGTACTGTTCAAGTGCAACTAGAAATAGTCAATAATACTATCGATGCTAATGAACTTACTATGATCCCAAACATTACAGAAACAACAGTAATCATTACCAAATAATTCAAGTTAAATAGAAATAAAGAAACGCATACTATGTATGCGCTTCTTTTTAGTTACTCTTATTTCTTTAATGAATTCAAAAATCTTTCAATTCTTGTTAATGCTTCTTTAATTTCATCAATACTGTAAGCATAAGAAATACGAATATATCCTTCTCCACATCCACCAAATGCAGTTCCAGGTACTACCGCAACTTTCTCTGTATTAAGTAACTGCTCACAAAATTCATCTGATGTTAATCCCGTTGATTTGATACTTGGGAATACATAGAATGCACCTTCTGGCATATGACATTTAAGCCCAATTCGATTCAATCCATTTACAATGAAATTTCGTCTACCTTCAAAAGAATCATGATGTAATTTACAATCTGCATCACCATGAGCCGCAGCTTCGACTGCAGCATATTGACTTATAGTAGATGGACACATAATACAATATTGATGTATTTTATTCATTGATTTAATAATTTCTTCATCTGCCAGCAAATATCCAACACGCCATCCTGTCATAGAATAAGCTTTAGAAAATCCGTTAATAATAATTACTTGTTCCTTAATTTCTTCAAATGAAGCAATTGTACAAAATTCATTTCCATAAGATAATTCAGCATATATTTCATCTGTTAATACTACAAAATCATGTTGCTTGATAATAGGTACGATTTTTTCATAATCCTCACGTGACATAGAACCACCCGTAGGGTTACCTGGAAAATTAATAAACAACATTTTTGTTTTATCAGAAATTGCTGATTGTAATTCTTCAGCAGTTAACTTAAATTTATTTTCTTCTTTAAGTTCAATGATTACAGGAACACCACCTGCTAAGCGTACCAATGGTTCGTAAGCAACATATCCTGGTTGAAGAAGAATTACTTCATCTCCTGGATTTAAAATTGTACGCATGACTATATCGATT
>NZ_JAVXGL010000015.1:0-36144 GCF_036657415.1 Anaerorhabdus sp.
CGACTTTCTTCATCGATATACCTCCTAAGTTCAATCAAACTGTTACTATACTCTTGCAATAAGGACATACGACTTTCTTCATTTGTAATGGTTTTTATTTGTTTTTTAAGGTCTTCGACCTTCTCTTCTAATAACCATTGCTTGATGCGGCCGATAGCTCCTAATAAAATTTCTTTGGAATAATTTTGAGGTAACTCTTCAGTTGTGCTCAAATCAATTAAGTAAGATTTTAATTCATCATTACTTATTGAATCCATGAAATCTGCAAGTAGTATTTCATCACTCTTTCGATACTCATCCAAAATCATCATTGCTAGTTTTTGTTGTTTTTGTCCAACTAAGAAACCTAGTTTTTCCTTAAATATTTCAGCAGCATCTATGCTAAATAGCATTTGTGATACTACAATATTTTCGGCTGCATTTCTTCCGTCTAATATTGATGATACTGCGCGCCCAGCTGGTTTAGTTGTACGAACAGGTTTTGGATTTGGTGTCTGGCTTGATTCTTGTAACATAGATTGGAAACTAAATCCTGTCATTTGTGACAATTGATGGGTAAAATTTTGTCTGTCGAAGTCATCATTTAAAAGCTTAATTTCACTCATCACTTCTTGAGCAAATTCTTTCTTGCTCGAGTAATTATTCATATCATACTTCATTGATAAGTAATCAAAGATGAATTCAATCCACGTAATTGGCTTTTTTACCATTTGCTGTAGATGTTCAACACCATATGTATGAATAATTTCATCAGGATCTTTTCCTGTTTTATTTGAAACGATTTGGACTTTAAAACCTAATTCAATTGCCATTTTGGCAGCTTTATAGGTTGCAGTTTGACCCGCTTGGTCCCCATCATAACAAAACGTAATCGTTGAACCACATTGTTTTAACAACTTCAATTGATTTGTTGTACATGCAGTTCCTAGTGTAGCACAAACATTAGTAATTCCAACTCGAGCAAAAGCAATAACATCGGTAACTCCTTCTACAACGATTACATTTCCTTGTTTTCGTGCATCCATCTTTGCTCGATGAATGTTATAAACAGTATTTCCTTTAATGTAGAATTCTGTTTCTGTTGTATTGATGTATTTACTCGAAACATTAGGATCTAATGTTCTTGCGGTAAATCCTATTGGATTTCCGTCGCTATCATGAATTGGAAACGTAATCCTTGATGTAAATACATCATGAATACCGGTTTCACTAATTCTTGAAAGATTCGTCGCAATGCAATCACTGTCTCGATATCCTTTCGCATTTAGAAACTTATATAAACTATCTCCCGCATCGTTATAACCGATTTGGAATGTTTCTAATATTTTTTCTGTCATTCCTCTTTTAACAAGATATTCCTTTGCGATAGCTCCAGTTGATGAGTTCAGCGTATACATCATATAATGGATCGCTTCATTCATTACTTTGAAACCAGCTTCTTTATGAGGATCAACTTTTTTTTCAATTTCATCAAGTTTTACATCAAGATGATAACCAGTTAATTCAGCAACTTTTACAACTGCTTCTGGAAATGAAATATTTTCATAATTTTGAACAAAGGTAAATACATTCCCACCAGCTCCACACACGAAACATTTATAAATCTGTTTGTCTTGTGAAATAGATAGAGATGGTGAATGGTCATCATGGAAAGGACATACTGCAGTAAATGATCTTCCCTTTTTAACTAAAGGTAAATACCTACCAATAATGTCCATAATGTCAGCGCCACTACGAATCGCACTAATGTCTTCATCTCTTATGCGCATGAACATCACTCCTTTTCTCAAAATTTAATTGCTTTTGAAATAAATTCTTTCACTTCAGTCAAAGGGATTCTTTCTTGTTCCATTGAATCACGATGACGAATAGTTACACAACCATCGTTTTCAGTTTCAAAGTCAACTGTGATACAGAATGGTGTACCAATTGCATCTTGACGGCGATAACGTTTTCCAATACTTCCTGATTCATCAAAGTCACATGTAAATTCAGGTGCCAATTCAGCAAATAATTCAGTAGCCTTTTCACTAAGTTGTTTTGATAAAGGAAGTATTGCTGCTTTTACAGGAGCTAATGCTGGTGTAAAATGCATTACAATACGCGTATCATTCTCACCAATTTCTTCTTCATCATAAGCTTCGCAAAAGAACATTAAGAATAAACGTTCTACCCCTACAGCAGGTTCTACACAATATGGAATATATTTTTCATTTGTCGTTGGATCTAGATATTCCATACTTGTTTTTGAGTGTTCCATATGTTTTGACAAATCATAGTTTGTACGATCTGCAATTCCCCATAGTTCGCCCCATCCAAATGGATAATTATATTCAATATCACAAGTTCCTACTGAATAGAAACTCAATTCTTCTTTCGCATGCTCACGATAACGTAAATTAACATCAGAACCACCGTTCAAAGATAAAATCCAATTCATACAAAATTCTTTCCAATAAGCATACCAATCTAAATCAGTTCCTGGCTTACAGAAGAATTGCATTTCCATTTGTTCAAATTCTCTTACACGGAAAATAAAATTACCTGGCGTAATTTCATTTCTAAATGACTTTCCAATTTGACCAATTCCAAATGGCAATTTTTTACGCATCGTTCTTTGAATATTTTTAAAGTTAACAAACATCCCTTGTGCTGTTTCAGGACGAAGATAAACTGTATTCTTCGTATCTTCTAAAATCCCTTGGAATGTTTTAAACATCAAGTTAAACTGACGAATTTCAGTAAAGTCATGAGCACCACAATCTGGACAACCAATATGATTATCTTTAATGTATTGCATCATTTCATCTTTTGACCATCCTTCAGGAGATACTTTTCCTTCTGTAAATTCTTCAATCAAATGATCTGCACGATGACGTGTCTTACATTGTTTACAATCCATAAGTGGATCACTAAAACCACTTAAATGTCCGGAAGCTTCCCAAACTTTTGGATTCATTAATATTGCAGATTGAAGACCTACATTGTATGGACTTTCTTGAATAAATTTTTTCCACCAAGCATTTTTAATATTGTTCTTTAATTCTACCCCTAATGGACCAAAATCCCATGTATTACTTAAACCACCATAGATTTCAGAACCTTGGAATACAAACCCTGAATTTTTCGCGTGATTTACTATTTTCTCAAATGTTTTTTCAGTCATATTTTCTCCTCATATTAACAATTTTCTTTACGTTATAATATACCATATTTTCAAGGGTATCGTCAATTTTCCAAATAGCTTGATTTCGTGCTCTTCGTCATATTTTTCGCGATAATTCCAACTAAGCATCCAACAATGAATGATAAAAAATGAATAATCGCAAAAATCCAAGCAGAAATACTGTAATATAACCACATTGTTGGAATAAATAGAAGTGCTACTACAACTGGATAAATCCAATGTGGTTGAACCATATATGTGTACAAAACACCCAAAACAATTGTAATGAGTGGCATAACAATAAGCATCATCATAACATCATTACTTGTATTTCTAAAAACAAGAGGCAATAAATAAAAATTTATACAGACACCTACAAAATTTAGTATTAATTTTTTATTCATATTTATCCCTCCACTATTTTCTTTAGAAACTGCCATGTTTCTAACTCAATCCCACTATGAACTTTCAAAAATTCTATCAGTGTTTCACAGTCTTCAATAGTCCATGGACCATATTGTTTCAGAACATCATAATGTTCTAATTGCGCTTTATTAGCTAGACGAAAACGTTTCAAATCCATCTGCTTACCTGAAGATGAGCCAACTTCATTTTTACATTCTGAACAAATAAATCCGCCTTCTTCAACACTTATGTAGTTTACTTTAGTATTTCCACACAATACGCATTCATCAACAATTGGAGGTATTCCTAAATAAGACAATACTTGAGCTATAAAAAGCGACAACAATAAGCCATTTTCATTCTCATCATTCAATCTTTTTAAAGATAAAGCTAATAGTTCATAGAAATTTTCATTTGTTTCTTCATCAAGATATCCCTGTGGAATACTTTTATCTACTAATTCCGTTAATACTTGTGCGACACCCATTTTTACCAAATCTTCTTGAATTTTACGATTTGATTCTATTAAAGAACCATTTTTAATTGTAAACATCGATTTATCGTCTTGATAATCTAAAACAAATTCACTAATACAATAAGGCATACAAGAGACAGCATTCTTGCTAGTCATCTTCTTAATTCCTTTTACAACTAAGGATAGTTTACCATATTCCTTTGTCAAAACGGTTAAAAGAGCATCATTTTCACGATACTCAATTTGTTTCATCACAATTCCCGTAGTACGCTCATTCATCATCAACCTCAATAGGAATATAGCCTAATTGTTGGAGTTTACTTTTTTTATTGCGCCAGTCTTTTTCAACACGCACAAAGCATTCCAAATAAATCGTTTCACCTAGTATTCCTTCAATATCTTTACGAGCTTGCGTACCAATCTCTTTAATCATTGATCCTTGTTTTCCGATAATAATTCCTTTTTGGCTATCTCGTTCAACTAAAATCAACGCATTTACAAGTAACTTCCCTTTTTTTCTTCCCATTCTTTCAATCACTACCGCAACTGAATGAGGAATTTCTTCATCGGTAAGATATAATACTTTTTCACGAATAATTTCTGATATTATAAATTGTTCTGGATAATCACAAACTTGATCGCTTGGATAGTATTGAATACCATCTTCCAAATAGTTTTTCGTTACTTCAATCAACTCTTTTACATTCTTATTTTCTTTTGCTGAGATTGGAAATATCTCTTTAAAATCAGCACGTTTATTCCAAGCCATAAGACAATCCAATACTTGATCTTTTGACATTAAATCTGTTTTATTTAAAATACAAAATACTGGTAACTTTTTGTCTTTAACTATATTGAGTACAAATTCATCACCTGTTCCAAATGGCACTGATGCATCAACAATCAAATAAATACAATCCACTCCACTTACTGCTGCGAAAGCTTCTTTATTCATTTGCGTACCTAATTCATGTTGTGGTTTATGAATACCTGGTGTATCGACAAAGATAATTTGTGAATCTTCATCCGTACGAATTCCACGAATTTGATTTCTCGTAGTTTGAGGCTTAGGTGAAATAATCGCAACCTTTTGTTCAAGCAAAGCATTTAATAATGTACTCTTACCTGCATTAGGTCTTCCTACTAACGCTACAAATCCTGACCTCATCGCAAATCTTCCTCATTAAATTGCATTGGAAGTAATTCACTTATTGTTTTAATCTCTGTATCTTTACCATTTGATAAAATAATAGGTGTATCTTGATGAATTAATTCAGATAAAACTTGTCGACAAATGCCACAAGGAGCACCAATACGATCACCATCAGTAACTATCGCAATAGCTTCTATATCATCTTTACGATAACCATAAGAATAAGCACCAAAAATAGCACTTCTTTCTCCACAGTTTGCAGCTCCATAAGATGCATTTTCAATATTAGCACCTTTAAAAGTTCTACCATCTTTACATAATACACATGCACCTACATGATAATTAGAATAGGGTGCGTATGCATTTTTCATCGCTTCAAACGCTTCATCTAAAACATTTTGATATTTCATAATTTCCTCCTACAGATGGTTAATTACCATCATTAAACCTAATATTAATGAAACAAGAGCTGCAAATAATACAGCACCTGCTGACATATCTTTAATTAATTTGATTCTTTCATCCGTTTCTGGTGACATGAAATCACAAATCTTTTCAATACACGTATTAATAATCTCCGTTACAATTACTAAGCCAATGCATAAACCTAAAATTAAATTTTCTAAATATGTAAACTTGAATACAAAGGAAGCTATGAGTGCAAAAATCATGAAAACAAATTGTACAAAGACACTTTGATGTCTTAATGCTTGGTATAATCCATCAAATGCTACACGAAATTTATTCATCTTGGCACCACAGGATCAAGAATTTTTCGTTGCAAGTCAAACATTTTCTTTTCATCTTTTTTATTCATATGGTCATAGCCTAGACAATGAAGTAAACCATGCGTAAATAAGAAACAGAATTCTCTTTTTTCACTATGTCCATATTCTATTGCTTGGCTTCTAACCGCATCAACGTTAATAAACACATCTCCTAATTCCTTAGGTGAATCATCCATAACTTCATAATCATCTTCGCTATCACAAATAGCAAAACTTATCACATCTGTGGGGCGATCAATTTGACGATAGATACGATTAATTTCGTGTATTTTCTTATTTCTTACTAAAATAACAGAAATAGATACATCTTCATTCACTTTTAAAAGTCTTAAAGTCTTCACCATAAGGTCTTCTAATAAAGGTTTGTATTCTTTCCATTCTTTTTCTCTTGTTTTATTTATAATTGTACAATTCATAGTATCACTCCGTAATTATTATATCACTCAAAATCCTTTTCTAGCATAACAGTCAATAATCTTTTGAACCAGCGGATGTCTTACAACATCTTCACTTGTTAACTGAAGAATTTTGATTTCATCAATTCCTTCTAAAAGTTCGGCAGAATCAACAAGACCTGATTTCATACCACGATGCAAATCAATTTGTGTAACATCGCCTGTAATAACCATTCGCGAATTAAATCCTAATCGAGTTAAAAACATCTTCATTTGCGATGCAGTTGTATTTTGCGCTTCATCTAAGATGACAAAAGCATCATCCAACGTTCTACCACGCATATACGCAAGAGGCGCTATTTCAATAACACCTTTTTCAACATATTTATCAGTCTGTTCATTACCCAACATATCATGTAGCGCATCATATAAAGGAGTTAGATAAGGATCAACTTTTTCCTTCAAATCACCTGGTAAAAACCCTAAACTTTCTCCAGCCTCAACAGCAGGTCGTGTTAATACAATCTTCTTCACAACACCCTTTTTCAGCATGCTCACAGCCTGTACAACAGCCAAATAAGTTTTCCCTGTTCCAGCAGGTCCAATCGCAAAAACAATGTCATATTGTTCCATTGCTTCTACAAAGCGGTATTGTCCAATTGTTTTAGGAGAAACATTTTTCCCTGATTGTGATTTACCCACAACCTTCTTATTCAAATCTATCCATGTGGTTGTTTCTTTTTTACTTACCAAACGATAAGCATAAAGTACATCACGACTGGTAATTTCTTGTCCTTGTCTTACAACTTCTAAAAGTGCATCTAACACTTCACGAATTTGTTTCAATGTATTTTCATCACATCGATCAATAATAAAATCATGATTTCTAAAAATAATTGTTTTTTCAAAACAAGTCGATAATACTTCTAAATTACTATCTTGCGGACCAAGCAACTTACTTGCTTCATCCGTTGATAAACCCTCATATTTCAAAATTCGCTCATTTGTCAAAGGTAAAAACCTCCTTAATCACTTATTATTCTATCAAATATCACTACTAAATACACGAATTATTGACTATTCTTCCCTTTTATCTTTTCATACCTTGACTTTAACCGATAAATACTAGATAAATAATATATAGTGTATTTTAGGGAGGGGAAACCCTGAAACACAATATTACCAAAAAAGCGTTTACTTTGATTGAATTAATTGTAGTAATTGCTGTCCTTGCAGTTCTTGCGGTATTAATAGTTCCACAAGTCACCGGTTACATCCAAGCTTCACAAAAATCAACCTGTGATGCAAATGTCGCTATGATGAATCGTAGCTATATTTATGAACATGAATTAGATACAAAAGTTACACCCCAAGACATAATTAACAATACCGATGGAAAATATTTTGGCGGTAATACGAAGACATGTCCTTCCAAAGGAACTTATTCAGTTAATACAAGTAATATAATCGTTTGTTCCAAACATGGTGGTACAGGTGGTGAATCTGGATTTATTAAGAATGGAACAATTGAAGATGAACGTGAAAATCTTATCGAAAAAGAATCAAATACAGTCTATGGTGAAGTCGTAAAGTCTACTGATCAATCTGGTAATCCTATTTACTTTAAATACATCAACAAAAGTGGATGTTCTACAACACCAAATAAGCATTTAGGTGAAAATAATTACTCAAATACTGCTTGGAAAGAATTAGTAAAAGACTATACTGACTATAACAACTATGAAACAGGTGACATTATCATATATAATAATCGTTATTATAAATATACTGCTGTTAATGAGACTCCTGGAATGCAAAAATATATTGGAAAAACACCTGATCAAGCTGGTGCTGGATTTGTTGAAGTTCCAAAACCTGCAAATTAATAAAGCTCTTTATTTGTATCCTGCACCTCTTTCTTCTACAATAGTAGAAAGAGGTGTTTTATTATGAGAATTCAATTAGAAATGTGCGCAAATACACGTGACTTAGGTGGTATCATCACTAAGCATGGAAAAATAAAATCTAAAAAACTGATTCGTAGTGGTAAACTATTTTATGCAACTGAAAATGATATTGCTATTTTGGAAAGTGAATACCAATTGAAACGTATTATTGATTTTAGAAATAACCATGAAATAAAGCGAACTCCCGATCCAATATTTGATTATGTTGAAAATATTCATATTCCAATTCTTGAAGAACACTACTTAACGCTTGCAAATACAAAAGAAAAAAATATACATGCTCCGGATATTGAATATTTAAAACATTCCATCGAGGAAATGAAATTTGATGTTGAAGCTATATCTATAAAAGAGTATCCAAAACTATTGAGCAATCCTTATTCAAAGGAACAATATAAACGGTTTTTAAATGTTCTGCTTAATGAAGTACATGGTGCAACACTTTATCACTGTAGTGCTGGTAAAGACCGTGTAGGCGTTGGAACTGTATTACTACTAGGTGCATTGGGTGTTAGCAAAGAAGATATTATTCAAGACTATATGAATACAAACATCTATCTTCAAAAAAGAATTAATCATTATATTGATTTATGCAAAACAGCAGGATGTGATAACCACTATCTTTCACAAATCCCTTCACTTGTTGGTGTTCGTCTATCATATATCCAATCAATTTTTAAAACGATTGAAGAAAAATATCCATCGATTGAAGAGTATTTAATACATGAACTTGATTTTGATATAAATAAACAAAAACAGTTACAAAAAATATATTGTGAATAGTACTTAAACTATTCACTTTTTTTACAAAAAAAAATAAGGATTTTCATCCTTATTTTGAGCGACGTGCTTTTCTTGCAGCTTCCGACTTTAATTTACGACGGACGCCTGGTTTTACATAAAACTCTCTTTTGCGAGCCTCAGCAAGGGTCCCGTTGCGAGATACTTGACGTTTAAAACGACGTAATGCGTCATCCAAACCTTCGTTCTCTTTGAGTACAACTCTTGGCATTAATTAACCCCCCTTCTGATGCATGCATTGACATTATATCGAAATAACGCACAAATTGCAATATCAATAAACATTATTTTCAATATTTTTACCTTGTAATAATGCACAACCACTACTTGTTCCAATACGTTCTGCACCAGCTTCAATCATTTGAAGTAAATCATCATAACTACGAACTCCACCTGCAGCCTTTACTTTACATTGATCTTTAACAGTTGCCTTCATCAAACGAACATCTTCAACAGTAGCTCCTGATGTTGAAAAACCTGTAGAAGTTTTTACAAAGTCTGCACCCGCTTTAACAACTGCTTCGCAAGCACGTACTTTTTCTTCATCTGTTAATAAACATGTTTCAATAATAACTTTTAAAACATGTGTACCCACTGCTTCTTTAATTGCTTTAATTTCATTGATAACATAATCCATTTTATTATCTTTGAGTGCTCCAATATTAAGTACCATATCTACTTCATCAGCACCAATTTCAATAGCATTTTTAGCTTCAAATACTTTTGAAGCAGTTGTCATAGCACCTAAAGGAAACCCGATTACTGTGCATACACCTACATCACTACCTGCCAATTCTTTTTTACAGAATTCAATCCAGCAAGGATTAATACACACTGTTGCAAAATCAAATTCTTTTGCTTGGCTACATAATTCCTTAATTTGTGCTTCTGTACTATTTTGTTTTAATAATGTGTGATCAATTGTTTTATTCAATCTCATTTTCTTCTCCTTCACCAAAGTAATATTTTTTAATCATTTCTTTTGCAATACGATGATCTCCTAAATATGGCTCTCTACCAAATTCCCCATAGATGAATATTTCATCACCTTTACCTAGAATTAAGATTGTATCATCTTCATTTGCCATCTCTATTGCTTGACGAATTGCATCAAATCTTCTTTCAATAATAATGTAATTCGTTTTCTTTATTCCTTCTGCAATTTCCTGTGCGATATCATATACATTTTCATCACGAGGATCATCTTCAGTAAGTATAATCATATCACAATATTTATCTGCAATTTCGCCAAAAATTGGACGTTTCTTAAAGTCACGTTTACCCGCTGAACCAAAAACCGCAATAATACGATTTTCTTTTGGAGTAATTCTTGCAGCATATTCCATAACTTGCTTGATACCATCTGGTGTATGTGCAAAGTCAACTATGACATTGAATGGTTGTCCAACATCAATTCGCTCCATTCTTCCTTCAATTTGATCAAAGTGATTCAATTTCATCAAGAAACTCTCAATTGGAATTCCTTTAGAATGAAGTGCAGATATTGCTGCAAGTAAATTGTAAATATTAAACAAGGCAACTAGATTAGTCTCAACACGATATTCTTTATCAATGCACTTCAATGTAAATACAGTTTTATCTTTTTGTAATTGTATATCTACCGCTTGATAATCAGCAGGCTTGTTAATTCCGTATGTTAACACCTTACACTTACAATCCTCAACAATAGCCAATCCATATGGATCATCCGCATTTGTTATCGCAATTGCTTCCTCTGGCAAGTGATCAAAGAAACTCTTTTTTGCTGCAAAATAATTTTCCATTGTGCCATGATAGTCAAGATGGTCATGAGTTAAGTTAGTAAATACACCTACATCAAATTTAATTGAATCAATACGATGTTGTTCAATACCAATACTACTCACTTCAAGTGTACAGGCTTTCATCCCTGCCTCAACCATATCATGCAGAATTCCATGCAAATCATCAATTTCAGGTGTGGTTAATAATGGTGGTAATTTTACTGTTCCATACTCAATTGAAATCGTCCCTATATAACCTGTGGGAACTTTTTCATTCAACAAATTTTTAATTAAATTAGTTACTGAACTTTTACCATTTGTTCCTGTTACTCCAAAAATCACCATTTTCTTTGAAGGACTATTATAGAATATATCAGCTACTTGATTGTATACCTTTACCACATCTTTTACTCGAATATAGGTAACAGAAGGATCCATTTCTTCAAGTGGATCACTGTATACAATGCAGACAGCTCCATTCTTTATTGCTTGTGATATGAATCGATGCCCATCATTCATCATCCCTTTAACACAGAAAAAAATTGAATTTGGTCGTTTCTTTCTGCTATCTGACATTAATCCTTGAATTTCTAAATCCGGTGCATTCTCAAACAATGAATTTAATTTCATACACCCATCACCCCTCTTTTTTACCTACTAAATTGTCTTTAATCATATGTGAAATAGTAACTTCCACAATTTCATTTCTTTGTTGAACACCTTCGATTGTCACAGGCAAGTATTCACTTGAATGTCCAAATGAATTTTCTTCTTGAATCTCTTCAACAAGAACTGAAACTTTTTTATTAATAAATGAACTTTTATACTCATAGTATAATTTCTTTGATAAACTACTACAAGTTTGAACCCTTTGTTTCTTGATAGAATCTGGTACTTGTTCCATCATTTTCTCTGCAGCAGTACCTGTT
Organism: Anaerorhabdus sp.; assembly: GCF_036657415.1. NCBI lineage: Bacteria > Bacillati > Bacillota > Erysipelotrichia > Erysipelotrichales > Erysipelotrichaceae > Anaerorhabdus > Anaerorhabdus sp. Next base: position 11,843 of record NZ_JAVXGL010000015.1, read on the forward strand.
TTTGGTGAAAATGGAAATACATGCAAGAATGTAAACTTACATTTTTTCAAAAATTCAACCGTTTTATCAAACTCTTCTTCTGTTTCTTGTGGAAAACCAACAATCAAATCCGTACTAATTGATATCCCTGGTAAACTCTTTCTTATTTCTTCTATTCGCGCATAAAATTCATTCGTTGTATATGGGCGGTTCATTCTTTTCAATGTTTCATCACATCCCGATTGAAGTGGAATATGCAAGTGATGAGCAATACGTGAACTTTTCTTCATTAATTCTATTAATTCATCGCTAATCTCTGTAATTTCTATCGAAGAAATTCGAACTCGCATTAAATCTGGCACTTCATTCAACATGACTTCAATACAATGTGCTAAAGTTTCGCCATAATCAGCACCATATCTTCCAGTATGAATACCTGCAAGTACGATTTCTTTATGGTTTTTCGCAAGTTGTTTTGTATTTTCAATTACTTTTTCAAGTGGTAATGATCTTTCTTTCCCCCGAGCATACGGAATAATACAATAGCTGCAAAATTGATTACAACCATCTTGTATCTTCATATATGCACGTGTTTGATGTTCGAAATGTGTAAGTGGCATTTCCTCAAATTCTGCTTCTTTTCTTACATCATCAACCAAGACAATCTTTTCTTTATTTTTTATTACTTGTTCAATTAAATTAGGTAAATCATGTTTATGACTTGACCCAACCAAAATATCGATGGATTCATTTTCTTTCATATTTTCAGCATTGATTTGCACATAACAACCAACAACACAAATAATTGCACTTGGGTTTTGACGAATTGCTTGGTTTATCTTTTGACGAGATTTACTCGCTGCCGTATTTGTAACAGCACATGTAAACACAAGATAAACATCTGCCTCTTCTTTAAAATCCACTTCTATGTATCCCTTTGCATTTAGTGCCTGTTGGATACTTCCAGCTTCATATGTATTAACTTTGCATCCTAAACAGGATATAGCATAACGAATCACAGACATTTCCTCTCTACTCTACAAGTGCATCAATTGCACTACATACATACATTGCAGCTGTTTCTGCACGCAATGTTCTTTTTCCTAAACTTATACAATGAAATCCTTGATTCATTAATGAATCAACCTCATCACTTGAAAGACCACCTTCTGGACCAATCACAATTGTCATGCTTCGCTTGTCAATTAGATTTCTCAACTTTTCTCCAGTTATTTTTGCATCTTCATATGCAACACAATTACAATCAGATAAGTATTTTCCTAATTCTTTAAATTGCACAGGTTCATATATTATTGGCACACGATTTCTTTTGGATTGTTCAGCAGCTTCTAACATAATTTTATTCCAACGTTCTAATTTTTTAGTCGATTTATCTTCTTTGGCTTTTACAATAGTACGTGACGACTCAAAAGGAATGATTCTACTTACACCTAATTCTGTGCATTTTTGAAGAACTACATCCCATTTTTCTTTTTTAATCAAACCCAAGCATAACGTAATCTGACATGTCATTTCATTATTATCCAAATCTAACTCAATATTAGATGCTTTTACTTTTTTACCTTCATAAAAAATGGTTGCGAATGCAGCTTTATTATCTTGGTCCACTATTCTTACAACAGTATTCTCCTTCATACGTAGTACATCTCTTATATGGTGTGTTTGTTCATCATCAAAACAAATCACATCATTTGTGCCAATTTTTTCTAATATAAAGTACTGTTGCATATTTATCACCTTGTATATAATACCAAAAAACGCTTAAAATATAAAGGATTTAGGTAATAATAAACAGTGCAGATTAAATCAATCTGCACTGTATTTATATATTTAGTTATGTGTCTTCTCTTATAGAACTTCTGCATCATTACCATCTTTTGGTAAAATCAAGTTCAAGATGATACCAATTGTAGCAGATAATGCTGTTCCACTAAGTGTTACAAAACGACCAAGTGGTAATAACGCACCCCCAAGACCAATGACTAACATTGCACTAGCAATAATAAGATTTCTTTGTTTTGTAAAATCAACATTATTATCAATAAGTACACGTAAACCATTAGAAGCAATAACCCCATAAAGTAGAATACTCATTCCACCAAGTACGGCATTAGGAATCGTTTGAATAAATGCAGCGACAATTGTACAACATGATAATAACATTGCAATACACGCTGCCCCTACCGTTACATAAACAGATGCAACTTTAGTCATTCCAATAACGCCAGTATTTTCACCATATGTTGTATTTGCTGGCCCACCTAGAAATGCTGATACTGCTGTAGCAACACCATCTCCCATTAAAGTTTTATCTAAACCTGGATCTTTTAAGAAGTTACGACCACAGATTTTTCCAAGAACTGTATGATCACCAATATGTTCAGAAATAGTTACAATTGCAACTGGAAGAATCGCCCATGTTTCAGGTCCAAAATATAGTTCGTAAGTTTTAAAATTCCCTAATTTAAAAGGAAGAATGAATTCTGGAAACGCAAAGAATTTACCTGACTCAAGTACTGCTGCAACCTTTGAGAAATCGACAATTCCCAATGCACAAGCAATTAAATAGCCAATTAAAATACCACATAAGAAAGGAATAATTTTAAAGAATCCTTTCGCTTTTGTACTGATTAATGCAGTAATGATGAAAGTAAGAATTGCAACTAACATTGATTGCCAGTTACCACCTTCAACAAATCCTGCATTCGCAACCGCATTTCCTGCAAGTCCAAGTCCAATAACCGCAATCATTGGTCCAATAATGATTGGAGGTAATAATTTATCAATCCAATCTTTTCCAATAAACTTTATAACAATCGCTACAATAACATAAATTAATCCAACTAACATCAATCCAGTTTGAGAGGCATTGACACTTCCACCCATTGATTCAACTGCAATAACAACAGCACTAATATAAGCAAAACTTGAACCTAAATAAACTGGTACTTTAAATTTTGTAATCACTGAATAAATAATTGTCCCTAATCCTGATGCAAACAAAGCCACCGAAATTGGAAATCCTGTTAAAATCGGTACTAAAATTGTTGCCCCAAACATCGCAAATACATGTTGGAAACTCAAGAGCGCCCATTGTGCAGGCTTTGGTTTTTGATCGACATCAAGTGTCATTTGTACTTTTTGTGACATGTTATCCTCCTCATATTTTTGGTCTTTTCATGAAAAAAAGACCCCGTTTAAGGATCCTTATCGTTTAACGTAATTTATATCTCTTTTTGACATCTCGTGTCAAATTAAAGAATCCTTGCACCTATTATAGCACAAGGACTCTACTTTTAAAGACTATTTTTTTGATTTTTTTTCTTTTTCATCTTCTATTTCTTCAGGAAGAAGTGTAACTTTTATCTCATTAACTTTTCTAGCATCTGCACTTGTTACTTCAACTTCAATATTTAAATATTTAAATTGCTCACCAATACCTGGAATATGTTCAAACTGGTGAATTACCCAGCCACTCACCGTAATCATTTCAAAATCCTCATCTGGTTTAACATCAAAACGTTCAAACATATCTTCAAGATCTGCATCACATTCTACTAAAAACGTATTTTCATCTAATTGTTTATAATATTCTACAACTATATCGTGCTCATCCCAAATGTCACCAACAAGTTCTTCAAGAATATCTTCCAAAGTAATAATTCCAGAAGTTCCACCATATTCATCCAGTACAATTGCCATATGTGTTTTAGAACTTTGCAGTTGACGTAATAAGCCTGAAATTTTCACATGTAAATTCGTGAAAATTAATGTTTTAATAATTGTCTTTAAAGGTCCTTTTTCATTATAGTAAAGATTATAGAAATCTTTTTCATGAATGAATCCTACAATATTATCAATCGAATTTTCATAAACGGGTAAACGTGAAAACGAATTAAAACGGAATGCTTTTTCAATATCTTCCAACGGACTACGTACATCTACTGCAACTAAATCCACTCGTGGAGTCAGTATATCTTTTACATCTAAATCGTTGAACTCAATAGCTGCACAAATCAAATCACTCTCATGAGCCTCTAAATCACCATCATTTTCAGCTTCTTCAACCATTGTGATTAATTCATCTTGTGTCATTGAATCTTCTTCTTTAAATTTGAATAATTTTTTAATTAAGTTTTTCCATAACGTAAATAATGCATTCAATGGAATAAAGATGATATTTAAAACATTAATAAACCCTGAACTCATCATCGCAAACTTTTCAGGTTTTTCTTTCGCTAAACTTTTCGGTGTAATCTCACCAAATATCAAGACAACAATTGTCATTACTAATGTAGAAATTGATGCACCGGTATCTCCATATATTTTAGTGAAAATAACCGTCGCAATTGATGCTGATGCGATATTCACAATATTATTACCAATTAGAATTGTTGAAATCAAATTATCATAATTATCTAAAAGTTTTAAAACTCGATCTGCTGTCTTGTTACCATTATTAGACATATTTTTTAATCGAATTTTATTAGAGCACGAAAAAGCTGTCTCCGTTGCACTAAAATAACCCGAAAACAAAATCAAAATAAATAAAATTATAATTAACGTCTGTATACTACTATCCATGTTTCCATTTCTCCTTCTCTCAACGTAAAAAAACAGTCATCAAATTAAGCTCGCATAAAATGCAACTTGATTCTTCTTCTAGAATTGAGATTGTTTTGGGAGATAAAATAATATACTTCACCAATACAGACCGGTAAGGGCGACTCGTCCAACGTTGACACATCCTTTCGAAAACTTGAGGTTATTATATCATTACCGCTATTTTTGTGCAAATTCTTAGTTTTTCGCTAGTAAATCATGGGCTTTTAGCACCACTTTACACAATACTAAATAATAATACTAATATATGTTTCTAACTAATTTATGATTTTATCCATAAGATATTTTAAGTTAATTTAAGATATACTTATGTAATACTTATAACAAAGGAGATTTATCATGGACTTTGTAACTTTGCCTCCCTTGTTTTGGATTTGCTATTACATGCTAATTATTCTTTTAATTTTCTATTTTGTGACATTACTTCGAAATAAAAAATACAAAGTTATTTCAACTTTTTCACTTATTTCTATACTAATACTGCTCGTTTATCAAATTTTTATTACGATTGAGCGAACATCTGGATATAACGAATTTCAATATTTACTTGAATTATTTTTCAATGCAAACATACATGCGATTTTCGTTTTATTTTTGTATGTCTTTATTATCACTTCATTTATTTACACTTTAATACAAAGTAGAGTATCCTAATTGGATACTCTACTTAAACTTTTCCATGATTTCTTTAAATTCTGGTGTATCTCTAATAAAAGCAAGTTCTTCATCTTTTTCTAATGCAGAAATGATAGCTTTTATTTGATTGTTTGCAAACAGGCTATTTTCTTTAAACTTTACATTAGCATACAAGATTGACCCTTCCAGGTTCCATGGTTTTGTCATATTTTCTATTACTTTTGTGAATGCTGCAATAGCACGTGCTTTGTCTTGTTTCTTAACTGCAATACGATATTCTGCTAGATAAGCATTGGTAGGCATTAGATTAAAACATTCCGTATACTTCTTTAATGTATTAAAAAAGTATTCAGCCTCTTCATATCGTTCTACTTCTGCAAGTAGATTAACTGACTGCATCATCAAGTTTTGAATCTTCACTGCTTCTGCTAAAACTTTAGTTTCTAATTTTTCTAATGCTGCATCATATTTCTTTTCATTTGAAAGTATTGTCACTTCTAACACTTCTTTATCAATAGAGAAATCAACAATCTTATTCAAATATTCTTCTGCTTCTTGATAATTTTCTGCTCTACATGCATTAATAGCTAACATGTGTAGTGCAAAATTACTTATCTGTAAATCTTTACTATCTACACATTGAATAAGCAATTCATTTAATTCACTTAAATATTCTTCCTTATTAGAAGGTTCATTGAAATTAATTGCACCTAATAATATTGTGACAAGTGTATATTTAAGCCGATCATTATTTGGAAACTCACGAATTTTTGCGATTGCCTTCTCGTAAATTGATACAAATTCATTCTTGAATATATCATCACCAAGTTCATTTGCAAAAGTTGCAATCTCTAAATCCGACAAATCTTCTTGAAATGATAGTAGTGTATTTAAATCTGTTTTAAGTAATCGTGCCAATGCTGGTAGTAGTGAAATATCTGGAAACGATTTTCCAGATTCCCATTTATTTACTGCTGGTGTAGAAACATTTAAATAGGTTGCAACTTGTTCTTGCGTGAATCCCAATTCTTTTCTTTTTGTAGATATAATTTCATTTATTCTCATAATAGCTCCAGTCTAAGCATGGCCATTGCTTATCTAAATTTTAACGAGGGATTACCATTAATACAAGAGACCACTAGTTAACTATTTTGCATTTTAGTTAACTCTTAGTTAAATAATCTATGATAACTTCAATTATTACAAAAAAAAATATTAAAAAAAGAAATTATTCGATTATGAACAATTTCTTTTAATTTTCTACTATTCAGCAGGAATTACTGAACCATCACTATATGTATCTAAAATGAATTGTTTTACTTCATCAGATTTTAATACTTCAATTAAAGTTTTAATAGCAGGATTGCTTTCATTTCCTTCTTTTACTGCAACGATGTTTACATAAGGATTTGTTGCATCTGCTTGTTCAAGAATAACTGCATCTTTTGTTGGGTTCAAACCAGCTTGGATAGCATAATTACCATTGATTGCGACTAAGTCACCTTCACCTTGTTCAAATACTGTTGTAAGAAGTTCAGGCTTTACTTCTTGGAATTTTAAATTTTTAGGATTATCTACAATATCTTCAACTGTAGCATTTAATGCATCAGCACCATCTTTAAGTGTAATAACACCTGCTTTTTCTAAGATTGATAAGATACGCCCATGATCAGCAACTGAATTTGAAATAATAACTGTAGCTCCATCTTTTAGTTCATCTACTGATTTAATTGTTTTTGAATAGAATCCGAATGGTTCAATATGAATACCACCTGCATTTACAATTTTATATCCATTTGCTTCAACTTCACCATTGAAGAATGGAAGATGTTGGAAATAGTTTGCATCAACTTCACCATCATTTAATGCTTTGTTGAAAATATAGTAATCATCTAATACTGTGATTTCAAGTGTAATTCCTTTTTCTTCAAGAATTGGTTTAGCAAATTCAAGAATTTTTGCATGTGGATCAAGAGTTGCAGAAATTTTTAGAACTGTTTTATCAGCTGTTGTCCCTGCTTCAGGTGTTGCTGTTGGATCAGTTGTTGCTGGTTTTGATGAACAAGCTGCAAGACCTACAATTAATAATCCTGCTACTAATGTTTTTAGAATTTTTTTCATTTTCTTTTCCTCCTGTTTTTAACGTTTGTCTATTTTTTTAACAATTGCATCACCAATTCCTTGAATCACAAAGACAATGATGATGACTAGAATGGTTGCACTAATGAGTACAACATTATCTCTTCTAGCAAAGCCATAGAGATATGCTAGATTTCCTAATCCTCCTGCACCAATAGCTCCTGCCATTGCTGTATAAGATACTAATGAAATCCCTGTAACACAAATACCTGAAACTAAAGCTGGTAATGCTTCTGGAATAAGTACTTTCGTAATAATTTCGAAACGACTTGCACCCATTGCTTTACTTGCTTCAATGGTTCCTTTATCAACTTCCGTAAACGCAATCACCGCAAGCCTTGCGTAGAAGGGAGTCGCCGCAATGACGAGAGAAGGAATTGCTGCTTTGGCCCCAAGCATTGTTCCAACTAACATCTTTGTAAACGGTATTACTAAAATCAAAACAATAATAAATGGTATAGCTCGTAATACATTGATAATAAAATCTGTTGCAGCATTTAATATTTTGTTCTTATATAAACCTTCAGATTGTGTACTGAAGAGTAGAACACCAATTACTAGTCCAAAAACAACTGATAGTATCAAAGAAGTAAATGTCATAAATAAAGTTTCATTCAATGCGGTTACTAATTGTTCTACATTGATTTGTTCTAATAGCTGATTCATAGGACATCCACCTTAACCCCTTCTTTTTCAAGCAATTCAGAGAATTCTTTATACTCTGCTTCGCTACCATCTGATACATGAGCATAAATAACACCCATGGGACCTACTTGCGAATGTGTAATATTTGAATTAACAATACTCACTGGTAATTTTGTTTGTCGAATAACATCCGCAATAATTGCTCTATTACTAATATCTCCAGTAAAGTTTAGTCGCATGACTTGACCATATGGATACAATTTTTTTAATTCTTTTTTAATTAAATCAATATTTTTCCCATCCACAGTTTGAACAAATCGTTTTGTTACATCATTTTGAGGATGTTCGAAAATTTCTTTTACAGTTCCTAATTCTACCACTTTACCTTCACTCATTACCGCTACTTTATGGCACAGTTTTTGGACAACTTCCATTTGATGTGTAATAACTATCATTGTAATGTTATATTCACGATTAATACGATTTAGTAATTCAAGAATTGAATCTGTAGTTTCAGGATCTAATGCTGAAGTTGCTTCATCACATAAGAGGATACTTGGATTATTTGCCAATGCTCTAGCAATACCGACTCTTTGTTTTTGACCACCTGATAATTCGCTAGGAAATGCTTTTTCTCTTCCTTCTAAACCAACTAATCGAATGAGTTCTTGTACACGTTCTTTTCTTTCTTCTTTTGGTACACCTGCAATTTCCAATGGAAATGCAATATTTTTTTCTACTGTTCTTGACCACAGAAGATTGAAATGTTGAAAGATCATCCCAATTTTTTGACGTTTCTTACGAAGTTGACCAGAACTTAGATTTTCTATTTCTTCACCATCTATAATGATTTTCCCACTACTTTGTTTTTCTAATTGGTTGATTATACGAACTAATGTACTTTTACCAGCACCTGAGTATCCAATAATCCCAAATATTTCACCATCATAGATTTCAAGATTAACACCTCGTACCGCATGGATATCTTCCCCTTTAGAAGAAAATGTTTTCACTACATCTTGAATTTGTATCATCTTTCCAACCTCCTTATAAATAAAAAACTCGTCCTATATTAAGGACGAGTGCTATTCTCGTGTTACCACCTTTATTCGTAATTACCTCACGATAATTACCTTATCAAGTACATTCATACTTTATCACGTTAACGGGTGAATCCGTCATAGCCTAAGTTTCCCTCGGTATGCAACTCCAAGACCATTTTCATCTCAACTTCCATTATCCCTTTTCAGCTACCAGGACTCTCTACAAATTTCCGCTGACATTACTTTTCTCTTCAATGTCTTTAACAGTAATTTACTCTCTTGAAACATTGTTGTCAATACTTTTCTGAAAATTATTTCAACTTTAATACTTTTTTAATCATTTCTTCATTATAATTGAGAATTAATTCTTTTGGAAAATCACATTCTTTAACTAATTCTTCTGCATAATTGATTTTTCCTACATCAAATGAGATATGTGCATCACTATCTAAAACGACCATGCACCCAACCTTTTTGCATGCTGCTAAAATTTTGCGACAATTTGCTGGTCCATTAATACGACTAGCATTTGGACGAAGAGAAGAATTATTAATTTCAATTAATTTTCCATTTTCTTTTGCCATCACAGCTAATCTTTCAAAATCGCATGGATAACGATCATCATCTGGATGCCCAATTATCAATACATGTGGATTCTTACAGACACCTTCATATGCACTCATATTTTCTTCAAGTGTGTGATTTGTGCTATAACATGGAGTATGGAAAGAAGCTAAACAATAGTCTAAATCCTTTAGTGTTTTTTCATCTAAATCTACTGTTCCCTTTTCATCAATAATATTGAGTTCACAACCTCGTAAAACACGAACATCTTCAATAATCTCAGGTATTACTTCTAAATTTTTAAAATGAAAAAAATGAGTACCTCCTGGAATACCAGGTGCGTGGTCGCTCATACCGCAATATTTTAGACCTTTAAGCTTTGCTTCATGGATATTTTCTTGAAGTGAACTATATGCATGTCCACTACTAATTGTATGGGTGTGTAAATCAATTAAATTCTTCATCTGTATTCCTCATTTCATCTTGATTATTATAGTCTTAAACATCGATTATTACAAGAAAACAACAGTCTTAAAGCATAAATTATGCTATAATAATGCAGGAAAGTAGGCATTGTTATGAAGTTAGAAAGCAACTTAAACCGTATACAATTTGATGATTTTGTACAACATCACGAGCTAAATCACTATATGAAAACAAGTATGTGGGCAAGCACGCAAGAGAGTAATACAATGTCATTTTTGGTGGGATTTAAGGAAGAAGATAATTTAGTTGGAACTGCCCTTGTTTTAAAAAAGAAGTGGATGAATAAATCCTATCTATATATTCCTTGGGGACCTTGTGTTGATTATCATAAAAGTTCAAGATTTCGTGAATGCCTTGAACTTTTAAAACAGTTTGCAAAGTCTGAAAAATGTTTTATGCTTCGTATCGATTTTAATATCTTACGTATATCTAGAGATATTGATGGAAATCAAATTGAAGGCATTGATAATGAAAATATTACTGAAATTATTAAAGAATGTGGATTTCAACACAAAGGATATGGCTATGCTTATAACGGTAGTTGGGTAAATCGTTATACCTTAATTACTGACATCTCGAAACCTTTAGAAGAAATATTTAAAGCTTATGCAAAGCCGCGTCAAACAGCTATTAAACGTCATCAAATTATTGGTGTTACTACCCGTTTAGGTACAAGTGCAGACTTAGATTCTTTGTGTGAATTTGAGAAAGAACTTACTGAATCACAAGGTTTCAAACCACATAGTAAAGCTTATTTCAATCAACTACTAACTTCGTTCAAAGAACATGCGCGTCTCTATATTACTGAAATTAGTTTAGCAACCATGATTCAAGGTTTATCTGATGAAATTAATTCTAAAAAATACGCTAAAGACAAAGAAGCTTTAGCTTCCAAACAAAAAGAGATTGAGAATGCACTCAAGCTGCAAAAAAAATACGGAGATACTGTCATTATTGCCGCTGGATTATTCTTATATTTCGGAAACAAATCATGGGACTTATATACCTATAATAAAAAAGAGTTTGGTTTTGTTAAACCTGTTGATAACCTTCATTATTTTGCAATGCAAGATATGAAGAAACAAGGAGTTATTTACTATGATATGTGTGGATTTTCTGGTGTCACCAATAAAGATGATCCTTATTATGGTTTATATAGTTACAAAAAAACATTTGGCAGTGAATTTACAGAATTCATTGGAGAATTCGATTATATTCTCAATGAAAAAGATACCCTTAATTTTAAAAAGCAATATCGTTTTATAAGTCGAGTAAAAAGAAAGTATCATACACTTCGTTACAAAAAATAAAAAGTATAAATTATTTTATACTTTTTTTATGAACATAATTAACAAGAGAATCGAAAATAAAATTTACAAATAAAATGCAGATTAAGCACTACGTTTATTTTGTACTAAATAAGTTTATTATCATTATAAAAATACTTCTTCTTAGACCTCATATAAAGGCGATTATAAGGTAATAAAGTTTTAGTATGCAGTAGTTGATAAAAATGATAAACTCGTAACCACTACCCTCTTATTGCAGAAAAAGACTAATTTATTAATTATTTCTATACTTCATGAGAAATTATATTGTGATTACAAAACAATAACCTTGAAAATTAAATTCATTAAGAAAAAATGTATCTTTTTAAAAAAACACAGATATAATTGCAATAATAAAAATAATCAAAGTAACATATAGCCAAAAATTTTTCCTCTTTGATCCCTTATACACTTTTGGATTTTCTCGATTATATTTATCTTGTTGAAAATTCGCTTCATCACGATTCATGCTGTTCATCGTTTGATTTTTAAAGTGATCCATATGTTTTCTCCTTTTGCTACATTATATCACACAAGAAAAATGATTAATGTCTAAACTATTTCAAGGATATTCTTGAATTTTTCAAATTGATTCCTTTTCTTTGCGGACAAAATAAAAAAAAGAAGATTTCTCTTCTTTTCATTTAACGTAATTTGAAGAAACCTGGGATTTGGTTATCATCTTCTTCTTCGATAACAACTTCTTCTTGTATTTCTCTAGTATGATAATTTGATTGTGTTACTGGTTTACCTTGAGTAGGAATTTTAGCCTTTGGTAAATCAAATCCAGTAGCAATTACTGTTACGATAATTGCATCACCAATTTTTTCATTAATCGCAACTCCAAAGATGATATCAATGTCGTTACCTGCAGCTTCACGAATAAATTCTACAGCTTCACTTGCATCGTATACTGAGATTGAAGCTCCACCAGTTACGTTAACAATTGCATTTTTAGCGCCTGTAATTTGGGCTTCAAGTAATGGTGATTGAATCGCTTTTTGAGCTGCTTCTTGTGCTTTATTGTCTCCTTGAGACATTCCAATACCAATTAACGCAGATCCTTGACCTTCCATAATTGAACGAACATCTGCAAAGTCTAAGTTCATTAATGCAGGAACAGCAATTAAGTCAGTTATTGTTTGTACCCCTTGACGCAATACATTATCAGCTTCTTTAAATGCTTCTTCAAATGGAATATGTCCAATAACTTCTAATACACGGTTATTTGAAACAATGATTAAGCTATCAACATATTCTTTAAGTTGTTCAAGCCCTTCTTCTGCTTGAATCATACGGCGTTTACCTTCAAAACTAAATGGTTTTGTAACAATACCAACAGTTAAAGCACCCATTTCTTTCGCAACTTTCGCAAATAATGGGGCAGCACCTGTACCAGTACCTCCACCTAAACCAGCAGTTAAGAAGATCATATCTGCACCTTCCATTGCTTTTTTGATGTCTTCTTGACTTTCTTCAGCTGCTTTACGTCCATTTGCAGGATTTCCACCAGCTCCTAAGCCATCTTTACCTAATACAATTTTATTTTCTACTGGAGAAACATCTAATACTTGTAAATCAGTATTTGCAATAAAGAATTCAACCCCTTGAACACCTTCTTGTACCATTCTATTGACCGCATTATTACCGGCTCCACCGATACCAAATACTTTAATTTTTGCAACTTGATTATAAGCTAAATCTGCCATCTCTATAAGTCCTCTTACTTTCTCGCTTCAAAAAGCATTCCCTTTAATCTTTTTGTAATTGATTCTTCTTCAGAACCTTCAGTTTTTTCTTTATACTGAACAGTCTTTTCAAATTGTTCCATATCCACACTATTATCAGTGTATCCATTTATCGGAAGTTGATCTTTATATGCAAAGAATAATCCTAAACAAGTTGATAACCCACTATATCGAACGCCTAACGTTTCAGGTGTATAATTCTTAACCTCAACGCCTAAATGTTTACCTAAACGCGTAGCTAAACCCTGAAGTTCTCCACCCTCACCAGTAATCATAACAGTCGTCTTGCTTGCTTTCAAGATTGGATCACAAATTATTTTCATGTCATCTAACCATTTTTGAACATCATTTTGAACACATCCACACAATTCTTTTTCAGACATTGTAAATGTATCACCGTGATTTGCCCAAATATAAATAGGTTGATTATTATAAGTTGACTCATCTAAACGAGCATTATATTTCAAAAGCTTTGAAATTGTATCAATTGGCAAATCATATTTAGCCTTAATTGAATCAATAAAATTACCTAACCCATATCCAAAAATATCACTATTCATCAACTTACCTTTAGACAATAGCCCTAAAGTTGTTGATTGACGTTCCAATTTAATAACAATAACATTTTGGTCTACAGTTTGTTCAAATAATGCCGCTTCTTTCGCAATTGCATAAATGTCAATATAAACATCCATGACATGCAAACCGGTATTTTCAACACAACGTACTAAATCAAAAGCTACTTCACGTTCAACACATAATAAATCCACATCAACAACTAAATCATCACATTTCTCATTAAGTGGCATACGTCGAGTACTTATACCATTACATGTATATTTGACACAAACTGCTTGAATCAGTGCCAAAGAATCATCAATTTTCGTTGCCATTGCCTTTTTAACAGAACGTCTAATATCTTGTAAAGTTACAACATTTTCTATTGATTCTACTTTTGTACTCACCTTAAGCGGATAACGATGCATATTCACTGAAGGAATACATAATAAAACTCGCTCTATTTTAGCGCCCACTGTTCTCGCAGCATTATCAGTTGCTTTCTTAATCGCATCTTCAATTACTTCAAAATCAACAATGCGATTCTTTTCAATTCCAAATACTGGAACTCTCTCAACCTTTATAATATTAAAGCGAGTGTTAAAAAACTCACCAATAATCAAACGAATTTCGTGATCTGCTATTTCTAGGGCAGCAAAGATTTGTTTATCCATGTCTTTTAGGAACCCCCTTTTGAATTCACAATGTTATAATAACATATTTCTCGCATGATAAAAAGATATTTTACATTTTTTAAAAATAAGTTATAGATTTTCACTTGCAAAGAATTAATAGATATGTTATAGTTTACAAGCGATTAATGAAATAGAGAGGGGGTCTACGGTATGTCAAAAGTTTGTGCCGTAACCGGCAAAAAAGCGCTATCTGGAAATAGACGTTCACACTCTTTACGTGCAACACGTCGTAAATGGAACGTAAATTTACAAAAAGTGAAAGTGATGATTGATGGGAAACCTCAAAGAATCCGTATTTCCGCTCGTGCTTTAAAAACACTAAAAGCTGAACAAGCTGCAAAATAAAAGAAGTGACTTACACTTCTTTTTTTTGTTTTCATAAAAAAACTCTTCATCATTCAAGAATATAATCAACACCATTCGATGATAAATATAAACTTTAGTAAATTTGAAGAGTAATCTTTAAAGTAGAATAATAATATATTAATCTTTTGATTGTATGCAAAGGACTTTTCCTTGCAATACATGAATAACTGCATGTTTATCTAGAATCTCATTGGACAATCCTATGAGATTTTTTGTACTTATAAAATATTCATTGAGTGGATACTTAAAACCTTCTAGCGTAACGACCGCATCTTCAATCGCAAAAAATGAACAATAAGTATAATCTAATTTATCAATTGTATGACTACCTTTATTTAAGGAGTACATCTTGTTAAATGTATCAATACAAGTACAATCAAATTCATCTAACATACATAGTTTTTGATTTACATATTGATGATCTAGACGTCTTCCCAGTGCTCCATAAAAAACACCATTTGTATAACCACGTTCAATACATTCTTCAATAGCTATTTGACTATCACTAGAATCTTTCATTGGATTAAGTTGAATCACTTCTTCAGCAAAAGCAGCAACTAGTTTTCTTTCAGCATCGCTGATTGAATCAAAATCACCAATTGCAAATTTCATATGAATGCCTTGTTCAGCAAGACGAAGTGCACCACGATCAATCCCAACATAGTCCATGTCTAAAACTGGAATATCTTCTGCTAAATTTGCAACAAGCACAACATTCTTTAACATAATGAGTCAACTGCCTCTTTAATATCATTTTTAAATACATAACTTCCTGCTACAAGTACATCTGCACCTGCATCTTTACATAATTTTCCAGTTTCTTGATTAATACCACCATCAACCTCAATTAAGACATTTAGATTTTTTTCATTAATCCATTTTTTCAATGTTTGAATACGTTCAAGTGATTCAGGAATAAAAGATTGTCCGCCAAATCCAGGTTCAACTGACATTACCAAAACTAAATCAATTTCGGCTAATAATTCTTTAATTAAAACAAGATCTGTTTTTGGTTTTATACTTATCCCCGCTTTTACTCCACGTGAGCGAATATGTTGAGCTAATTGAATACATTCCTCTATATTATCTAATGCCTCTACATGAAATGTAATTACCTCTGCTCCTGCATCCATAAAAACATCCGCAAAGAAAACTGGGTCATCAACCATAATATGCACATCCAATAGTAAAGAAGTCATTTTGCGGTACGCTTTTAAAATATCTGGTCCAAATGTTAAATTGGGAACAAAATGTCCATCCATTACATCAAAGTGTAACCATTTCGCATTTGATTCATTTAATTCTTTTACTTGTTTTTCCATTTGACTATAGTCTAATGACAAGATAGATGGTGCAACAATCATAAAGTACCTCCTATTTTTTCATCAATGCTATACATTGAAGATAATGTTCATAACGTGTTTTTGAAACTATATTTTTTTCTACTGCATCTTTAATTGCACAACCAGGTTCATTTTGATGAATACAATCTCTAAATTTACATTTACCAATGTATGGTTTAAATTCTAAAATTGATTCCGCAAGATATTCTGGTGTAAATTGAGAGAAATCCAAAGAAGAAAATCCAGGTGTATCGGCAACCCACCCCATTGCTACTTCATGAAGTTCGCTATGGCGAGTAGTATGTTTACCTCTACCCAGTGCTTTGGATGTTTCTTGTGTTCTTAATTCGAATTTTGGATCTAATGTATTTAGAAGAGTTGATTTCCCTACACCACTTTGTCCTGTAAGCACTGTAATTTTACCTTTCAAGACTTTCGCAAGTTCTTCATCTAAGTTTTCTTTACCACATGATAGAACTTGATAGCCAGACTTACGATAATCTTCTATTTGTTCATAAATTGGATCATTTGCTTCTATTAAATCCATCTTTGTTACACAAAGAATTGGATGAATCTTTGCCATTTGTATCAAAAACAATAAACGATCAACTAAAACTGTACTAAATTCAGGATCTTTACAAGACATTACCAAAATTGCTTGATCTACATTTGCAATTGCTGGGCGTACCATTGAATTTTTACGCTCTTCAATTTTTTCAATTGCGTATTTATCTTGATAGTTTTCAAACTCCACAAAATCACCAACAACTGGCGTTTTTTGAAGACGAACTTTTCCCATCGCTACACAAAGAAATCTTTCATTCTCTGCGGTGACAACAGTATATTGATTTGAGACAATCTTTATAATTCTAGCTTTCATCCGTTCTCCTAATAGTAGTAAAGAATAATATACGTACCTTCTTCTTGAGTATAAGCACTTCCTAACGCTGGACTTGTATCAATCACAACGCCATAAGAGAGATTGGCTTTTTCTTCCTCTGTTAAATTACTTGTATCCAATGTGCTAAGCATAACTTCAGCACCTAATGATTCTAATGTTGTTTTGGCATCTTCAATCATCATTCCTTTGATATTGAATGGAATAACAATACTTGGATAATTTGCAAATACTAAACGAACTTCTGTTGCGGTTTCAGGATTAAATTGTTGATCTGGTAAGAGTAACTCTTGGCGAATAACTTGTCCAGGAGGTACATCTGTACTATCTTCTCCAATTGTTAAAACACGCATGTTTTTATATTGACTTAAATCATTTTTCGCTTCTTTTACATTCCAGCCTTGATAGTTTTTCATATTTACACCAATTCCACTGGATACAGTTACTTGAACACGTGATCCTTTTTCAACAGATGTTCCAACTTCTGGACTTACTGCAATAATTTGACCCTTCGGTGTATTATCTGTTAGCTGATAAGTAACATTTGATGTATCTAAGACAAGACTATTCTCTGTGCAAATTGTTTTTGCTTCAGTTACAGCAATTCCCAGTATATCTGGAACTACATAACGTTTTGTAATTGGGTCTAGAATACCTGTTAAAGTAACTAGCATATATATTACACCAATCGTAAGTACAACAATCAATGAACCTATAATCTTTGGCAATATTGATTTTTTGCGCTTTACGGGTACCTTTTTCTTAACTTTCGGTTGTGTTTCATCATCATTATCGTCAACTTGGCGATATGCCATTGTTTGGCCACCACTTGCTTTTGAAGTAAAAACTAGTTTTTTATCATTTGCATGTTTAGGTAATAAGCATGCATTCAAATCATTCAGCATTTCAATACATGAACTATAACGATATGCTTTATTCTTTACCGTCGCCTTAATTACAATGTTTTCTACAGATTGTGGTAGTGATGGATTAAAATCACGCACAGATGGAATCTCATTGCGCATATGTTTTAAAGCAACTTGTACTGGAGCATCAGCTTGGAAAGGTATTTCTCCTGTTAATAATTCATAGAACACAATACCTAGTGAATAAATATCACTTTGATTGGTAGCCGATTCTCCTCGAGCTAACTCAGGAGCTAAATAATGTACTGAACCCATAACTGAATCCGATTGGGTCAATTGTAAAGCTCCTTGCGCAAGCGCAATACCAAAATCTAGCATCTTAATTGTGCCATCATCTTTTACGATTACATTTTGTGATTTAATATCACGGTGAATAATTCCTTTACGATGGGCTTCAACCGTCGCACTCACAAGTTGTTTCATTATATCAATCGCTTCTTCTTTACATAAAGCTCCACGTTGATTAATTAATTGTTTCAATGTTTTTCCACGGATATACTCCATGACGATAAAGTGTCTACCTTTATCTTCCCCTACATCATAGATATCAACTATATTGGGATGACTTAAAGCTGTAGATGCACTCGCTTCACGTTGAAAACGTAAAAGTGCAACTGGATCACTACTAAGTTCTCCACGTAATACTTTTACCGCTACTTCACGATTCAAAATAATATCTACCGCTACATAAACATCTGCCATTCCACCTTGACCAATATGTTTCGTCAAGATATAGCGATTCGCTATCGTCTCATTCATCGATTATCACTTGCCTCCAATTCTATCAAAATAATTGTAATGTTATCATATCCCCCAACTCTTAAAGCTTTATTGAGTAAATTTCTAACTTTTAATGTTGTGCTTAACTCTTTACTTGTCATAACTTTCTTAATTACATCATGCTCTACATAACCATAGAGTCCATCACTACAAATTAAGAAAGAAGATATACTTTCAGGATGTTCTTCAATATCTATTCGGACATTGTCCCAAACACCCAAGGCATTTGTTAAGACATTTTTCTTTGGATGAAATTCTGCTTCTTCTTTGGTTATTTCACCAGTTTTTAGAAGATCATTTACAAGTGTATGATCCTTTGTGACAGGAATAAATCGTCCATCAGGGTAGGTACAATAAACACGACTATCGCCAATATTGACAACAAATCGTCCTACTTTACATAGCAGTACGCCCACAAATGTAGTTCCCATTCCTTTATATACATTCGTTGTTGTTGACTTTACAAAAATTAAATCATTAGCTTTAGAAATATGATAGCGAATCCAAATCGCTACATCTTGGCGATCTTTGAATCCTTTATTTTCGCTAAATACTTCTGAAAAATAATCAATTGCTATCTTTGAAGCAACATCTCCAGCTTTACCGCCACCGATTCCATCACAAACAATCGCAAAAACATCACCAACTTCATTAGAAGCAATGACGTAATTATCTTGATTCGTTTTGCGGACAAGCCCTTTATCTGTTACTCCGTAATAACGCATTTAATTCTTAACCTCTTTCGTGTTTGGCACGTAATTGCCCACATGCTGCATCAATATCATCACCATGTTTGGCACGTAATGTTGCCTTAACTTTATTCTTCATTAAACAATCGTAGAAATGTAATGCTGTCTTGGCATCACATGTTTTATACCCATGTTCATCTACCTGATTATAGGGTATCAAATTGACATATGCATTCATACCGCGAATTAAATTTGCTAGTTGTCTTGCATTTTCATCAGAATCATTTACCCCTTTCAGTAAGATATATTCAAAGGTTAATCGACGATTATTCTCTTCACTATATCTACGTAACGAATCCATCAATTGATGAAGTGGATAGGCATGATTGATGGGCATAAGTTTAGACCGTAATTCATCTGTTGGGGCATGTAGAGAAATTGCTAAATTGTATTGCACATGTTCCTTAGAAAATTTCTCTATCATTGGTACTAAGCCACAGGTACTAATTGTGATATGTCGCGCTCCCAGTGCCAAACCTTTATCATGATTGATTGTCTTACAAAAACTCATGACATTTTCATAGTTATCGAAAGGTTCACCTGTTCCCATAATTACAAGATTAGAAATTCGTTTACTTTCTTGATCAAGTTCTTTTTGAACATACATAATTTGTGCTACCATTTCACCACTAGTTAAATCTCTTTGTTTCTTCAATAAACCTGATGCACAGAATTTACATCCCATATTACAACCTACTTGTGAAGTAACACATAGACTTTCCCCAAACTCATAATGCATCAAAACTGTTTCAATAAGTGCTCCATCTTGAAGTTGAAATAAATATTTTGTCGTACCATCCTTCGCAACTTGTTTCTCAACACATTCACAAGGATTGATACAATATAATGATGATAATGTTTCAATTAAATCTTTACTTAAGTCCGTCATTTCTTGGAAAGAAGAAACTCGTTTACGATAAAGCCATTGAAAGCATTGATCCGCTCTAAATTTTTTTTGATTCAGACTTAGAAACAGTGTTTCCAAATCAGCATAATTGTAATCATAAATTGTTTTCATTTTTTCACCACTGTACTATTCTACCATAAATCACACTTTTTTAAACAGCTTCGCCATATAAAAGCCATCCTTATTTGCATCTGTTGAAAAGATAGTTTTTTCACAAAGCAATTCATATTCTACATTTGTTTTTAAAAAGTTCGCGATTTGGCGATCATTCTCTTTTTTATTTAATGTACATGTACTATAAACTAAAATTCCACCTTTTTTCAAGCATCGTGAAGCGGATTGTAAAATTTCACATTGTAATTCTACAATTTCATCAATACTTTCCGGAGTACAACGTATTTTAATATCTGGTTTACGTTTTAAAACGCCCAATCCTGAACAAGGAGCATCTACTAAAATACGATCAAATTCTTCATTGTAATGTTCATGCAAAAAGCGTGCATCCATTTGTTTTACTTCAACATTGGTTACTCCTAAATGGCTCATTGAAGTAAAAATCAATTCAGTACGATGTTCATGCAATTCACCTGCAATTATTTTTCCAGTATTATTCATCATCATGGCAATTTGTGATGTCTTTGTACCAGGTGCACTACAACAATCTAACACATTCAAATTTTGTTCCAAATCCATCATCTTCACAACTTGTTGACTTGATTCATCTTGAATAACAATTTTACCTTCTTTAAAGTAATCACTTTGAACTAAATTAAAATCCGCGACAAAAGCAGTGTCATCCAAGAAATGAATTTTTTCATCAAGTTCCAATTCTTCTTTACTACATTTTATTGTATTTACTCGACCAACGACATTGGCATCCATACAGTCACTCAAACATATATTTTTCATTATCTCTTCACCATAATGCGCTGTCCAAAGTCCAACTAACCAATCAGGATGACTTGTTTGAATCGCTATTTTATCACTATCCAATTTCCCTTGCTTTAATACTTTTCTTAAAATCGCATTCACAAAGCCTTTGCTTGATTGTGGTGTAAGATCAACCATCTCATTGACTACCGCATATGAAGGTACTTTGTCCAACCAAAATAGTTGGTATACACTCATATCTAACAAAATCGCAATCTTTGGATTACATTTCTTTTCGGCAAAATGTTCCCATTGAAAACGGCATAAGCGATAATTACGCAATGTTCCATATACAATTTGTGTTATTAATCCTTTATCAACTTCTGCTGCTTGATTCAGTGAAGAACGCATCATTAAATTTGCATATTGTCCCTCTTCTATTACTTTTACCAAACACTCATATGCAATTTTTCTCGCATTCATTTTAATCTCCTAGTCTAGTATCATTGGATTCACATCTACTTTAATTGTAGGACATCCTCTTTCTTTGACACATTCTTTTACTACTCGTGATACCTCAGCTTTTAGTTCTTGGCTATTTCTACCTTTTAATAAAAGTCGCATGCGATATAAATCCTTCATCTTTAATAATTCAGAAGGTCCTAAAATTTTGAAATCTCCTTGTAGATTTTGTTTAATTTTTCTAGCCCATTTCTTTACTTTATCGTTATCTCTATCTTGAACTAGAATCGCAATCATATATGTATATGGAGGATATCCCCCTGCTTTTCTAAATTGCATTTCTTGGTTGAAGAAACTTACATAATCTTGTCGTATTGCAGTTTGAATTGTGTAATGATTATCATCAAATACTTGAAGTATGACTTCACCTTGGTGTTCACTTCTTCCACTACGACCAGATGCTTGTACAATTAAGTCAAAAGTAACTTCTGTACTACGATAATCAATTCGATTTAACCCTGCATCTGCATTTAATACACCTACTAATGTTACATCTGGATAATCCAATCCCTTCGCAATCATTTGCGTCCCTATTAAAATATCTGCTTGTTTATTTGCGAATGCTTCTAAATATGTTTCATGACTATTTTTTTTACTCGTCGTATCGGCATCCATTCTTAATACTCTTGCATGTGGATACAATTTAAGTATTTCTTCTTCCAATTTTTGTGTTCCAAATCCAAAAGCAGAAAATCCACTGTGTGAATGACATTTTGGACACTCACTTACTTGGCGGATTGTTGTCCCACAAGTATGGCACTTTAAACTTCGATCAGACGCATGATAACTCAATGCCACATCACAATGTGGACAATATAGTACTTCTCCACATGCATTACAACGTAATGATGTGTTATAACCGCGACGATTAAGTAATAAAATTGCTTGTTTACCATACTGTAGACAATTACTAATTCTTTCTTTTAGTCGATCACTCACAATATAAGATTGCCCTTTTTTTATTGCATCTTTTAAATTAACACAATGAATTGTCGGTAATGTTTCATTAATTCGTTGTTTTAGTTCAACTAAATCATAAACCCCACGCAAAGCCCTCGCATAAGAGTCTAGCGAAGGTGTAGCGCTACCTAATAGCACTTTGCACCCAAAGTACTCAGCTCGATGAATCGCGATGTCACGGCAATGATATTGCGGTGTATTGTCTTGCTTGTATGATGAATCATGTTCTTCATCTAAAATAATCAAACCCAAACTTTCAAAAGGCATAAATATTGAAGATCTTGTACCCACCACAACAGAAACTTCACCTAATTTAACGCGTTGATACTGTTCATATTTTTCTTGGTCATTTAAACCCGAATGATAAATCGCAACTGCATCACCAAATCTACTTTGAACGCGATTAACCATTTGAGGTGTTAAACTGATTTCTGGAACCAATATCAATACTTGTCTTCCATTTTCAATAATTTCACTAGTCAGTTGTAGATAGATTTCAGTTTTCCCACTTCCAGTTATTCCATGTAATAAAACTGTATTCTTATTTGAATTTCTAATTTTATCAATCGCTTCTTGTTGACAATCAGTTAATGCAAAGGCATTCTTTATTTCTATATCAGTAATTTGCTTAGCTTTCTTTTCTTCTTCTACCAAGCGTAATGCACCCTTATCAACTAGCACCTTGGCAAAACTAGGGTATTTTTTACGAAGTTCAGTGTATCGCATTCTTCCATTTTCTACTACTTCACTGTACGCAATTAATTGTTTAGGAGTAAGTGATACTTCAACATCAGTCGCCTCCACCCATTTCTCTAAAAGTATTTTTTGATTGTTACTACTTGGCTTTAACTTTGAAGGCAACATCGTTTTAAAACAACTAATCGTAGGAGATATTGTTTCAAATGCCATCCATTTAGCTAAATCTATCAATTCATCTGTCAAGTACGGCTTATCATCAATACGACGCAAAATAGGTTTGCATGCAAACCCTTTGCTACTTTCTATTTCTTCTTTGGAATTATA
The DNA here is from genome assembly GCF_036657415.1 of Anaerorhabdus sp. NCBI lineage: Bacteria > Bacillati > Bacillota > Erysipelotrichia > Erysipelotrichales > Erysipelotrichaceae > Anaerorhabdus > Anaerorhabdus sp. The sequence continues at coordinate 35,652 of NZ_JAVXGL010000015.1, forward strand.
TTTTGTAACGGAATCAACAAATCCGATTAACTCTTTATGATTAAACTCGATTGCAACACGAACACCTGGCACGATTGAATCATCATCAGAGATATATGAATATGTTTGATCCAAGAAATACGTAGGATATTCTATCCAACACTCAATTAAGTTCATAGGCGTCCTCCTGCCTACCTATTTTATCACATCATCTTTATAATCGATAAAAAAAGTAATTGATTGCGCAATTACTCTCACATTTATAATTGTCCATATTAGAAAAGATCAGAAGTCCTGATCTTACTTTAATCTATTTAAAATTTCTTCCAATTCATTTATATCATCATGTGTCAATTTCTCTGAGTCAATCAATGAGGATATCAAACTTTTCATTGAACTATTATGAATTTTTGTATATAGCCATGATGTTTCTGCTTTTTTATAGTCTTCTTCTTTTAAAATTGCTTGATAATATTTAAGTCTTTTTTCTTTATTGCTTTGTACGTAAACTCTT